>JAEUQL010000001.1:20062-25814 GCA_016789295.1 Blastocatellia bacterium
GGCTATTCACCTTTTCGAGAGATAGACAGTTATATAAAAATGGGATCGATATATGCAGAAAGAGCAGAGCTAACTGAAGCACTGAAAAGCTTTAATCAAGCATTGGATCTCAGTAGACCTGGAGACTATAGTGAAGGTGAGTGGCGTGCGTTGCTTGGAGTAGCTCGCTGCCATTTCAAGCTTGGCTGTAAAGAGACATCTCTAACACTGCTTCTAAAAGCAGCAGAGATACTGAAATCTATATCGAGTGCACCTCTAATTGGTGAAGATCAGACTTTGAGGATGAAGGAGCGTGAAAGCCTTTTTGAGATGATAAGGGATCTGGAGAAAGACTATGTTTTGTCCTGTAAAAAAAGGGTGAAAGAGCAGCTTTTTAATGAAGAAATGGAAGTTCTAGATATACTTGTTGAACAAGGAGAGAATCGTCTAGCTCAAGATGTTGCAGAGTCTCTCAGCAAGCAATTTCCAGATAACAAAGCATTGGCTGAGAAACTCTTAAACGTTAAATAGTTTCTACTGTTGCTTGGAAAAATAGTCCTTCAACTCTAGCATTACTTCATCAGACTTCCATTTATTACCATTGTAGAGCTTGATAAGTTTTCCATCTGGTGATATCAAAGCAGTTCTCAAAGAATGGTTTATCTGTCCTTCTCCTGGCCAGTATTGAAGACCGAAAAAAGAGGTAATGGCTTCTATTTCTTTTTCTGTTCCAGACGCAAATTCCCAATGACTGAACTTTTCTTTCTCAAACTCATCTATAAAATTTGCTCCATATTCGCTCAAAACTTTAGGTGTATCAAAATTGCTGTCAAAGCTGACACTGAGGAGATGGACTTTTTCATAGAGTTGAACATCTTTTTTGAGAGTTTTTTGTATTTCTTTGAAGTTTCGATTCATTAAAGGACAATAGTCTGGAAGCGGGCAACGAGTGTAAATAAAAGTTAATATTAGTGCTTTACCACTGTAGTTTTTCAAATTTATTTTTTTGCCATCTTGATTTACCAGTTTAAAATCTGGTATCACTTCGCCTGATTTTGGAATAGTTATTACTGGAGCTTTTATATCTCCACCTTCTTTTCTTACTACTAGATCTTCAAGCCACGTTCTACCATGCCTTATTACCATTGTTGCTGTTATCTCATCGCCAGGCTTAAGTACTTTGTATGCCCACTCTTCTCGTAATTCAAAGGGCATTATCATCGCTTTCATAAAACCTGGAATCTCTTCGTGTGACACAGTTACTTCTTTTTTTGATTGATCAATTGAGACAATCTTACCTTTCAGATCATAACGCTGCCCAGTTGCAGTTGGATTACCTTCTATATCAGAACTAATAACTAAATTTTCAAGAAAAGTTCTCTTTCCTTTAACTACTAATGTAGCTGATATACTATCTCCAGATTTTAGTGCTTGGAATGCCCAATCTTCCTTGATTTCAAAAGGTGTTGTGGCCGCTTCTTTATAGCCAGAGATCTTCTCATGGTTGACTTCAACCAGTTTTTGGGACTGATTGATTGAGACTACTTTACCCTTAAAGTCGAATCGCTGTTCTGGACTGTTGTCTATGCAAGAGTTCATCAGCAGTGAAAGAACTATTATAAAGACCGAAATTAGACGTAACATTTAATCTTCTCCATCAGATATGACAACGTTTACTAGGTTCTGTTTGGAGTTTAAGAAGATGAAACAGATGTTGTAAATCGCTCTCTGCCTTTTATAACGAGTTTCTGACTTCTACTTGTAGTTGCTGGTTAGATAGGCTACTGTAGCTGCAGTTACGGGTTAAAGAGTCGTTTTTCAGACGACTTTTTCTAATCTGCTTGAAAAAAAATAGATGTTTGTAGGGAGATGACATAATGGGTTGGTTAAAACTAGTTATTGAGGGTCTTTCTTGTCTGTTTTTGGAGTCTGGTGTGACTGGTCAATCAATGGTTGGATGGATAGAGGTTAAAAATCATGACAGATGGATTGAAGTTGTTGATCTAAACTGTGTTACAGAAAATCAGTTTTTTGCAGAAACAGGTGAAATTTTCTATTTTGATATTTCTGGATCTTTGTCTCCAGGAAATATACCTGATGACAGTAGGGACTATATTCTTCATCTGGATCATCTTTTCGAGAATCATTATGGAACTCTAATGCAGAAAGATACTTCAAAATTGGTCAACCGTATCTATTTGCCACAAGTCTATAACAGGAACTTTTCTATCTATGAAGCTTCCAAAATATTAGCTAATGTTGAATCTTACAGTCAATTTGAGATAAAGCCCTATGTTTATAAAAAAGACGTTTTAGTCTCAAATTCTTTTGGAGTCAATTTTGAAGACTGTAGCGGGAAATTATTGTCAAGTTTGAAAGATGGTATTTATGAATTTGACCCAAATAAGAACTATTTAGTTACTGTCAGAAATGTCTGTCCATGCTCAGAGTGGAATGGTGTTGACATGTTGTATGGGGAAGATTTCAAAGATGGGCTTCTTGTAGTTAATCCACCACAAGAGCCGATTATTGTAGTTCCTGCTACCAGTACTATTAAAGATACACCCATAGCTTACTGTGCACCTCCAGTAGTTCTTCAATCAACCTAGTTTGAACTATAAAGTTTAAGGTTTTTCTGTAAAAGTCTTAAACTTTTCTCTTTCTCTAGGTTGTTCTGAAAAGGTAGTAAATTAATAAATTGTCTAGCTACTTGACCAGCAGACTTTAGGTCTCCCTTGCGAGCGTATATGTTGGCGAGTATATAAAGGACAGAGATATCTTGTTCTTTAGAAAGAAGGTTAGCATTTTGAGCAAGTTCGACCGCTTTTCCTATGTCTTGCTTATCATCTAATGGCAAAGTCGCTAAAAGCCAAGCATATTCTGCAATAGCAATGTTAGAAATAGTTTTTTGAGCTATTTTTCTATCAAAATTTGTAGATAACTCTTCTAGAAGTTTGTATAACTCAGCCTTATTACCTTGCTCTATCAGAACTTTTGTTAAAAGGCTTAAATTTTGGAAATATTCAAATACCAGTAACTGATTTATTACATTTATTTGTATTAAGTCTTTGTTAAGTAAAAAAGCTTTTTTTGCATAATCAAGGGCTTTTTTTAAAGTGGTTTTTTTGAGATAAACATCAGCTAGAATTCGATATGTTTTTGCCAAAGAGATTAGATATATATTACTTTGAGGATTACTTGTTATTAGCTGTTTATACAACTGCTCAGCTTTCTTTAGGTTTCTTACAGCAGTTGTTGAGTTACGATTTTGTGACTCTGCTTGGCCTATCAACAAATAGGTATCTGCAAGGCGACTAAGTGGATCTATATTTTGTGTATCTTCAACACTTAGCTGTTCAAAAAAACTTCTTGTCTGTTCAAGAAGTTTTAGAGCTTTTGTAGTATCCCCATACTTTACTAAGGCTGTTGCATTAATAAGCAGACAACCAGCCATCTCGCGTTTGGCTAGTAAGCTGTTGGGTTCTTTCCGTAAGTTCTTTTCCGAAATTTCAATAAGACGTCGGTTGTAAATGAATGCTTCTTCAAAACAGATTTTTGACCAAGTGCTTTCTCTAGTCCTATTTACTTCTATACTTCCAATCTCTATCCAAATATCACTTAAAGTGACATAGCTATTTGCTAAAGATAATATATGCTTACTATTAGGTTCAACTTGCCAAAGTTTTTCTCTGATTTCTAAAGACTTTTTGTAAAAAGTTAAAGCTGCGTATAGATTACTACTATTTTTCTGATAAAGTCCGATAGAAGAATAACAGTGAGATAGCAATCGTTGATACTCTCTGTTTTCAGATTCTGTATGTAGAAGTTCTTCAAAAATTTCTTGTGATTGCTTAAAATATTGACCTGCTTGAGGAGTCCCATTATAACCTAATAATTCACCTACTCTACTAAATGTTATAGCAAGTTCTCTACGACTGTTTTTATCGATTTTATTATTTGCTATCACTTGCTGGAAAAGTTTTATCGATTTGTTGTAGCTTTTTAGTGCTTCTTCTGGTTTACCCAAATTGGCTACAGTCGCTCTTCCTTGAATATCTCCGACTGTGCGATACGAGATAGCAAGCTCTACTTTTAATGAATCATCTTGACTAAGCTCTTGACTGAGCTGGTCAAAGCGATTAATAGCTTCATTGATCAAATCTATTCTAGCGGCAGTTGAGCCGGGAAGTTTTTTCATCTCTTCCTGAAATTTGAGCATTTTATTTGCTATTTCTCTAACCTCTTTGGTTCTCATTATAGAAACTTGGCGTTGTTTTTCGGCTTGTTTTGTCTGCCAAAATGCTAGAGAAAGTCCAACAGTTAGAGATGCAATCACTAGTAACGATGATACAACTTGAATTTTACGACGTTTAATAAATTTGATTACTCTGTATCTGAGTGTGGGTCTGTGTGCAGATACTGGTAGACCTTGTAAATAGCGTTCTATATCTTTGACAAAATTTTCAACTGAGCTGTAGCGTCTTTCAGGTTCTTTACATAGTGTCAAAAGAATTATGTTGTCAAGATCTCCAGAGAGTTTTCGAAGCAAAATCTTTTCAGATTTTTTAGTGATGTTATCATTATTTTTTATGTGTTTGATACTTTCACTAGGTTTGATAGGCTCTAATTCACAAATGGCATGTTGGAGTTCTTCTAAAGTAGTAGACTGTAACTGGTAGGGAAAAGTTCCTGTCAGCAGCTTGTAGAGTAGAACTCCGAGGGAATATATATCTGATGCAGTAGTGATTCGTTCACCGCGTACTTGTTCTGGGCTTGCATACATTGGCGTCAAAATGCGCTCTTCAGGAGATGTTAAGGATTGTTGCAATAAGGTACTAGTTTCTGGTCGCAAAACTTTGGCTATCCCAAAGTCTAAAAGTTTTGGTATTCCATCTTCACTAACCAAGATATTACTTGGCTTTATATCACGGTGCACTATCAGGTTCTGGTGGGCATATTGAACAGCTAAACATACCTTGCAAAAAAGCTGTAGAATTTGGTTTATAGATAAGACTTTTTCAATGCAGTAGTTGTCTATGGGCTGGCCACTTACAAACTCCATTACAAAATAAGGAAGGCCATCATCCGTTACCCCGATATCATAAAGATGTGCAATATAAGGACTATCTAATTCTGCTAGAATCTTATATTCTGCTTTGAACCTAGCTACTACAGCGTCTGTATCTAAGCCTCGTTTTAAAATCTTTATAGCTAAAGGTTTACCGTGGAGATTTTCACGTTGTGCTTCGTAAACTATTCCCATGCCACCTTGGCCGACTTCACGTACAATTCGATACTTACCGACTAAACTCCCAACACCTCTACTATCTTTTTGGGTAAAAGCTTTCAAGCCGATTTCAAATAGAGGAGTTTGGTCAAGTAGTCCTGCAGAACGAAAATGTGCGTCTATAAGTGCTTCTAGTTCACGCCGTAGAATCAGGTCTTCACCACACTGTTTCGCTAGCCAGTTTTCTATCTGATCAAAATCGGATCTATCAAGCTCAATAGCTTGTAGAAAAAGCTCTGTAAGTTTTTGGTGTCTTACTCTATCCATAAGACAATCTATTTTAAGGGTTTTTGCACATTCTACTAAACATTTCTTTTCATTTCATTGGCAAGCCAGGCACGAGCTACACTCCATTCACCCAAAACAGTTCTTGGGCTTATCTGTAAGATTTTGCCTATTTCATCTGTGTTTAGACCACCAAAAAAGCGAAACTCAACAATCTTGCTTTGCCTGGGAGAGACTTTTCCTAAAAGATCTAAAGCGTCG
>JAEUQL010000200.1 GCA_016789295.1 Blastocatellia bacterium
TAAGCTGAGTCAGTAGCTCGGCTGGAACCTCTTCTAGCCTTGCTGGTGTAACAATCATCTCAGGAATAATGCTCTGTAGAGGCCCTGTCACCCGCTCTTCATAAAGAAACGTTGTACCTAGTTTCTCTGTGAGCTTTTCAAATATTCGTTCTTCCTGAAAAGGTTTTGGTACAAAATCGTCACAACCAGCAGCAAAGACTGCTTCTCTATCCGTCATAAAGACACTCGCTGTAAGAGCTACTATGACAGTTCTTGGACGCTTGAGTTCTTTCTCTCTAGCTCTAATAGCTTTAGTTGCTTCATAGCCATCCATCTCTGGCATTCTTATATCCATCCAGATAAAGTCTGGTTGCCACTGCTCCCAAACACGCACTGCTTCCCTTCCATCAGAAGCTTCATTGACTTGAAAACCTACAGACGAAAGCATTTTTGTAAGAAGTACTCTGTTTTCCCACTTGTCATCAACTATAAGTATCTTTTTGTTTGTCTGCCCAAGCAGCATAGAGAGTGCTTTTCTATTAGTTTTTCGTAGACCACTAACATCTTGTGCTACTGGTAATTTGACTGCAAAGCTAAAAGTAGTCCCCTGTTTAACTTTGCTGATTACCTCAATGTCCCCGCCCATCAGTTGTATAATGTTTCTACTGATAGCAAGGCCAAGTCCCGTACCCTCTTTCGACTTTCTTCCAGTTGCAGTCTGAAAGAATGGTTCAAAAAGGTGCCTCAATTCCCTATCTTCTATTCCTTGGCCAGTGTCTTCCACTTCAAAGTATGCTTGCTCAGCTCTGTAAGCAACACGAAGAGTTATACTACCTTTCTCTGTAAACTTTACTGCATTACCAAGTAAGTTGATAAGCACTTGCCTCAACTTGCTCTCATCACCCATGACGTAGCGCGGCAAAACATCAGAAACTTCAAAGACCAGCTTCAAACCTTTGCTTTCAGCACGCATTGAGATCATATCCTGCAGGCTTCTAAGCAGTTTTTTGAAATCAAAGGGTTGGTGTTGAAGTGTCAGCTTTCCAGCTTCTATCTTCGATATTGAGAGGACATCGTTTATGAGGCTTAGGAGATGTTCGCCGCTTCGCAAAATTATTGCAAGGTTTTCGCGCTGTTCATCAGTAAGGTTACGATCCTTCTCTATCAACTGCACAAACCCAAGTATTGCATTCAAAGGAGTCCTAAGTTCATGGCTCATACTTGAAAGAAATGCACTTTTTGCTTGGTTGGCTTCCTGTGCCTTCTGCTCTGAAAGCTTCAGCTGCTCTACTGTCTCTGCAAGCTCATCGGTACGCTGCTTTATTTCTAGCCTGGAAGATTCAAGCAGACGAAGCTTCTCATCAAGCTCCCGGTTTTTCTTGTCGAGTTCTGCAGTTCTCTCATTGACTTTCTGTTGTAGTAGCTCGTTACCCCTGCGGAGTGCTTGTAGTCTTATCTGTACAACTCCATAGATAAGCCCTGCTGATCCAAATACATAAAAGAGATATGCCCACCAAGTGCGCCACAGTGGTGTAGGAATAAAGAAAGAAAAAGACGCGCCTGTCTCATTCCACAAACCATCGTTGTTGCTAGCTACTACCTTAAAAGTATATTTGCCTGGAGGTAAGTTATTGTAGTAAGCAATACGGCGCGATATAGGCTCAGTCCAATCATGGTCGTAACCTTCAAGAATATACTTAAACCTAACTTTATTTGGATAAAGAAAACTTAAACCCGTGTAATGTATTTCATACTTTTCGTTGTTTGGTGAAAATTCGATGGTTTTTAACGGCATGCTGAGGCGAAACTCTTTACCATCTACCATTATCTCCTCTATCAGAACTGTTGGCTTCAGTAGATTACTTTGTAAATTGTTTGGATCTATCGAAACTGCACCTTTGACAGTTGGAAACCATAGCCTTCCATCACGACTTCTGCATCCAGCAGGTTGAGAAGCACCATTGCATTGACTAGAACCCATACCATCAGCCTTTCCGTATGCTGTGGACTGAATAGCTTTTATTTTTCCATTATCGAAATCATCCAGATCTTGCTTTTTGACTGTATAAATACCTTTATTACAACTGAGCCAGAGATGACCTTGGTTATCTTCAAGAACCTGGAATGTTGTATCATCAAACATTCCATCTTTCACTGTATACGCTTTGAATGTGCTGTTACGGTAACGATTCAAACCACCGTTTGTACCAAGCCACATGTCTCCAGCAGCATCTTCATAGATCGTGAGAATAATGTTGCTTGAAAGACCTTGTGCAGTAGTAAATACAATAAATTTACCATCTTTATAGAGATTTAATCCAAGATATGTTCCTATCCATAAATTACCTTTTTTATCCTCATAAATCGAGCGTATACTGTTATTGGAAAGACCTTCTTTTATAGTAAAAACTTCTATCTTGCCATCTTTGATTCTGTTTATACCACCACCATCAGTACCTACCCAAATGTAGCCCTGACGGTCTTTGCAGATAGCTCTTACATTGTTGTTTGATAAACCATCTCTTGTAGATATATAGTGTGTAAACTTGCCATCTTTCAAGAAGTTTATCCCACCACCCGAAGTTCCAACAAGCAGAGTACCATCTTCTGTCTCAAAAAGTGACTTCACATTGATATTTGATAAACCATCTTTGAGACCATATGTAGTTATCTTTCCATCTTTGCTCAATAAAGAAAGGCCACCTCCATCCGAGCCTATCCATATATTACCTTTACTATCCTCAAAAACTGTTCTAACAAAATCACTTTCAAGTCCATTTTTGGTAGAATATGTATCAAATTTATTGTCCTTAAACCTGTTAAGACCACCATTTGTGCCTACCCATAAACTACCTTCTAAATCTTCAAAAATAGAACCAACACCATCATTGGTTAGACCATCTTTTTTCGCATAATTTTCTACTTTTTCTGTATCACCACTAATCCGGATAAGTCCACTGCTATCAGTCCCAAGCCACAAACTACCATTCTTGTCTTCAAACATAGACCTGACATGGCTTTTCAAAAGGAGTGGATCCGAGAAAGTTAGAAACTTCTCTCCCCTAAACAGACTCAAACCTTCTTTAGTACCTATCCACAAGTCCCCTTTGCGGCTGTACAAAAGCCTGGACACACTGTCTCTCACCAAACCATCTTTAGTGGTGTAGATAGTAAACTTGCCATCTCTGAAGAGAGTAAGACCTGTTGCTGTTGCTATCCAAAGACGTCCTTCCCTATCTTCTACTATATCTCTAACCTCATTACCAGAAAGACCATCTTTTGTTGTGTAAGTAGTAAACTTCTCATCACGAAATTTTACCAAACCTGCATCTGTTGCAAACCACATGTTCTGATTACTATCTTCGAAAGCAGCATAGACATAGTCATTTATACCTTCTTTACTTCCATAGTGAGTAAACTTGCCATTTCTGAACCTTACCAGACCACCAGAAACTGTTCCTATCCAAAGATTGTTTGAGCTATCTTCAGCAAGACAGAAGACATAATTACTCATCATCTCCGGTGTATTTAACTTGTCAAAGACTGTAAAACGTACACCATCAAACCTCACAAGACCTTCAAAAGTCCCAAGCCATAGATATCTATCTTTTGTTTGAATTATTGTGTGAACACTGTTCTGAGGTAATTCGTCTACCCATATATCGTGTCCGTACTGAATGATCTCTTTTGTTGGATCAAGAGCAAAAGCCTGCCTCTCTACTAAAACAAGTAGTAGAAATAGAGCTAATCTAAATATAAAACGACCTGTTAGCTTCATGACCATCTCAATCCTTCTTTGGACAGTTTCCACTATAGCCATAGAATTAGTGATTATTTGTAGAAGTTGGTAGACTGGTATTGTAACCTACTTCAATAAAACTTTCTAAGAGAAGGTTGCACAGCAGAGCCAAAATGTAGAAATAAAAATAAGTAGCAGAACAATTTACAGTATAAGATTAAATAATGGAAGATATCAAAAATTTGTTCTAAACTCGACTCTGTAATTTTTAAAACTACTTGATTTCTGTGCAAACACGCTTCTTAAAGTTACAGGATTTTAATAACCTTCATTCTGAAAAAACTGCATAATTATATACCTGTTTTGACTTTTTGAGAAATCTAGTACTAATAGCCCATAGCTATCTTTTATTAGGAGTTACTTTCTGAGTTCCTATCTTTCCTAGAGCAGTTCGAGCGGCTGTACGCACGTTTTCAGAATTATCTTTTCTTATAATCTCTTCAAGAGTCTCTGTAACACTCTTTCCACCCAGTCCGGCAATTGCATCTACTGCAGCAACTCTTACAGGCACTTCTTTGTCAGAAAGTAGCTCAAGTAGTAACGGTATTGCTTCACTTTTACCCAAAAATTTTAGTGCTCGTGCTGCTCCAGCGCGTCGTGTTGGGATCTTTTTTGACCTAAGAGCCTCTAAAAGTGGCTCATATGCAGGCTCTCCCATATTTCCAAGAGCCAAAGATATAGCATCACGAACAAAAAACCTTTCATCATCAAGTGCCATGATAAGTGGTTCTACAGCTCTCGGATCACCTATCTGAGCAAGTACTACCGCCGATGAAATCTTTAACTGTCCACTAGATTCTGTTGTCAGTCTACACAATGGCTCAACTGCAGGTGCACCTATTGATGCAAGTGCCTGTGC
Source organism: Blastocatellia bacterium (assembly GCA_016789295.1). Classification (GTDB taxonomy): domain Bacteria; phylum Acidobacteriota; class Blastocatellia; order Chloracidobacteriales; family JADJPF01; genus JAEUQL01. The sequence continues at coordinate 4,638 of JAEUQL010000200.1, forward strand.
AGCACCATAATGGCCTACACCTTCTTTTCTCATTTGGGTAATCAGTGAAGCAACTGCTGGTTCACCTATTTTTATCAACGACTGACAAGCATAGTAACGTACAGGTGCAGATCTATCATTGAGAAGATTTACAAGCTGTTCTATCGCTCGCACTTCATTCCAATAACCAAGAACTCTTGCAGCTTGTGCCCTTGCCCGCCAACTGCGTGAATTTAGCTGATTTATGAGTAATTGGGAAAGATCTCTGCTAGGAATTTTGACCAGTTCATCAGCAGCAAGTCCCCCAAGAGCAACTTCGTAACCACCAAGTACGCGAATCAGAGCACTGATGGCCTGACTACTGCCTATCTTGCCAAGTGCCAGTACTGAAGCAGAACGTACCCTCGAATTCTCATCATCAAGTAGCGTAATTAGTGTAGATACGGCTTGTACATCTTGCATTCTTCCAAGCGCGTTTACGCTCTCATAACGCACAGCAACTTCTGTGTCTTGGGTGTTTTTGATGACTAATGGTAGAACATCTAACAGCCTCATTCTACCTGCAATGTTTGTAGCATCGGCACGAACACGCCATTCTAAAGACTGTAGCCTCTCGCTAATACTTTTGCTGTTTATACCAAGCCGCTTGAGTGCATCTACAACAGTACTAACAACTACTGGATCTTTATCTTCAAGCAGTGGTAGCAATGATTCTATTGCAGCACGATCTCCATGTTTTGCAAGTGAACGGGCAGCTTCGGCTCGTACTTTTGGGTCAATATTTTCAAGAGCTATAACAAGTGGTTCTAGAACAGAGTTGGTGCCTATAGATGCAAGCCAACGTACAGAATCCTGAGAGTTGTACCATTCAACTTTCTTTGTTCCTTTAATCTCCTTAAGTAAGCCATCAACGCCAACTCCCATACGGTCGAGTGCAAGTTCTATGATAGGTCTTATTTCACCTTTCTCATCTTTGCGCTTCTCAAAAAGTAGATCGATAGTCTCTCTAGTTTTGAAACTTGCTACCGCATCAAGAAGGGCTTCACCCATCTCCCGCTCTCTTACGGTGAGAAGCATCTCTACCAGTTCCCGAACACTACTCTGCTGCTGAATTCTCACAACTGCATTGAGGATTTCAAGCTGGAAGAAGCGTAGTTCATAATTTTTATCTTCTAGTTTAAGGAATGCTAGAAGTTGATCAGCAGCTTCTGCTGTTTTTAGTCCAACAAGTGCATCAACTATTTCTTGCTTTATCTCTTTATCTGCAGTCAAAAGCAGTTTACCAAGCGGTTTGGCAGAACGTGCATCTTGAGATTTACAAAGCAATAGTATCAACCTTGTTTTCAAAAAAGAGTTACTTTCAGAAATAGCAGCAACTAGATCGTCAAAAGCCTCTTTTTCTCCCATTCTGTAAAGAGCAACAGAAATAGGGCGAGAAGTCTTTGGACTCAACTTTTTGTTAACTTCTTTAAGAAAAAGCTTTGTCTGTGGAGTACCAAAATCGGCTAGGGCCATTGCAGCAGTCCACTGTACATGCTCATTCTGGTCTTCAAGTAACGAGCCGAGTGTCAACATTGCTTCCTCATCACGACTTGCAGCAATGGCTCTTGAGGCTTGTGCACGAACTCCAAACTCTGTATCGCTTCTTAGAATATCAAGTAAAGGTAGAGACCTTTTTGTATACTCTTTGGTTTGTAGAGAAGGTTTTTCGAGGAAAGCTCCAATTCCTATTGCAACACTTTGGCGAACATACCAATTAGTATCTTTTACTAGCAGGAGAAGCTTCTGAAAAAATTCTTCTCTTTTCTCTTCAGTAACTTGTGGGAAAAGTTGTGCAGCACGACCCCTGATGAGCCAATTTTCGTCCTTAAGTGCTTGCAGCAGATACTGACTTGAGCGTGGCTCTTTTGTTGCTGCTAGCTCACCAAGAGATCTAAAACGTACATCTTCCTGAGATGAAGAAAACTCTTTTACAAGATCTTCAAAACTCTTTTTGTTTGGTTCTTGCTGTAAACTATTAGCAGAAGCTGACCCAATAAATATATGTAAAATTATGATAGAAAGTAGAATCAATGTTTTCATTTTAATTTTATTTAATAGAACTATTATGATTGAAGTACTGGAAATTTATCCCAGCACTTCAATACTCTAAAATTTGAATCTTCAATTTTCAACTTT
>JAEUQL010000201.1 GCA_016789295.1 Blastocatellia bacterium
CGTAAATCCGCTCTCTTCTGAAGAAGTCTTGTGCACAAGCTGTGGCAACTTCAACAAAAACATCATCTCGCTTTGTGACAACTGTGGTGAACCTGTGGGTTTGAAGCACAAGTATGATGTTCAAGAGTGTCAAGAGCGTGGAATGACTTATGCTGTCCCACTCAAAGTCAAGATACGCCTAACAGTTTGGGACAAAGACGAAGATACTAGCCAGAAGTCTATTAGAGATATAAAAGAAGAAGAGGTCTATTTTGGTGATATTCCTCTTATGACAGAGAATGGTACTTTTATAATCAACGGTACCGAAAGGGTTATAGTAAGTCAACTTCATCGCAGCCCAGGAGTTTTCTTTGAAAAAGCTCCTGCATATCTAGCTAAAATAATACCTTATCGTGGTTCTTGGGTCGAGTTTGAGTATGATGTCAAGAACCTGCTCTATGTAAGAATAGACAGGAAGCGTAAATTTTTAGCAACTACTTTTCTTAGAGCACTTGGTCTTATCTTGACTCTCGATGTCAACTCTTGGAGACGTGGAGATACTTCAGACGCTGAACTAGAAGAGGCTATCAAGTTCGGTACCTATTCGGATGGTGACATACTGAGAACTTTCTACAGTACCAACAAGATCAGTGTGCACGATGGAAGGATGTTCTTGGCTGTTACTAGATCTATCCTCGATATGAAAGTCTCTTTAGCAGTAACTGACCCAAAGACCGGTGAAACTTTGGTAAAAGCAGGACGCAAGATAACAGAGACTTCACTTGAAAATCTCCGAAGAGCGGAAGTGACAGAGATTGCTGTCGATATTCAAGACCTGGAAGGTGCTTTTGTAGTAGAAGACATAATAAATGCCGAGACAGGTGAAGTGGTCATAGAGAGTAATGAAGAGCTGACTGCTCGCGAGTGTGCACGAATAATAGAAAGTAAGGTTGGAGACTTTGAGATATTTTTTCCAGAAAGGGACGAAGTAGGCATAGTAATCAGCCAGACACTCAAAAAAGATACAGTGAAGCTTCCTAAAGATGCACTGCTTGAGATCTATAGAAAGATGCGACCTGGAGATCCTCCAACAATTGGAACAGCTTGGAACCTCTTCTATGGAATGTTCTTTGATGACAGAAAGTTCGACTTTTCGCGTGTTGGAAGACTCAAGTTCAACATAAAGATGGGTCACGAAGAACGAGGCAGACTGAATGAGCAGATACTAACGCCAAAAGATTTCTTTGATGTCATACGCTATGTACTAAAACTCAAGAAAAATATTGGCGAGGCAGATGACATAGACCACCTTGGAAACAGACGTGTACGTGCAGTTGGTGAGCTACTCGAAAATCAGTTCAGGGTAGGGCTTGTCAGGATGGAGCGAGCTATAAAAGAGAAGATGTCGATACACCAAGAGATGCAGACGGCTATGCCAAGAGACCTGATCAATGCCAAGCCTGTTACTGCAGCCGTCAGAGAGTTTTTTGGGTCGAGTCAACTTTCTCAGTTTATGGATCAAACCAATCCTCTTTCTGAGATCACACACAAACGCCGTCTTTCGGCATTAGGCCCTGGTGGTCTTTCGCGTGAGAGAGCAGGTTTTGAAGTTCGTGACGTACACCCAACACACTATGGACGCATCTGTCCAATTGAAACACCTGAAGGACCAAACATTGGTCTGATCTCTTCTCTATCTTGTTTTGCTCGGATAAACGAGTTTGGTTTTATAGAATCACCTTATCGCAAAGTTGAAAACGGCAGAGTCATAGACTTTTTCCGTGTAACAAATGCTGGTGATACAGAGCTGAGAATTGGTGAGCACATTTCTGGTGAAGATCTGGAAAGAGCTAAAGCAAGTGTGAAAGAGGGTGGGAAGCTACCAGATGCAGAACCCTATCCTTTCTATCTCTCTGCCTGGGAAGAAGATCGCTACACAATAGGACAGGCTAACATAGAGATAGACGATGATGGATTCATAGTTGCTGAACGTGTTGCTGCAAGAAAAGCAGGTGACTTCATCTTGGCTCATCGTGACGAGATAGAGTACATAGACGTTTCACCAAAGCAACTTGTCTCTGTTGCTGCTTCTCTGATTCCATTTCTCGAAAACGACGACGCTAACCGCGCACTGATGGGTTCGAACATGCAACGCCAAGCCGTGCCACTACTTCGTGCAGAAGCTCCACTGATAGGTACAGGAATGGAGAAGGTTACAGCGCAGGACAGTGGTGCAGTCGTTGTTGCAAGGCGTGATGGTGTAGTAGACAGTGTTGACTCAGAGAGAATAATAATCCGAGTTGACCATCAACAGGACGGCAGTCTATCACGCGAAGTTACAGCCGACATCTATCAGTTAGTGAAGTTTAAGAGGTCTAACCAGAACACTTGCATCAACCAGAAGCCTATAGTTGCTGTTGGACAGAAGATCCGTAAAGGTGATGTGATTGCAGACGGTCCTTGTACAGACAGGGGAGAGCTTGCGCTTGGTAGAAATGTCTTGGTTGCTTTCATGCCTTGGCGTGGCTACAACTTTGAGGATGCAATACTTGTATCTGAAAAGCTTGTTAAGGAAGACTCTTACACTTCTATACACATAGAAGAGCTTGAAATAGAAGCCAGAGATACAAAACTTGGCCCAGAAGAGATAACACGCGATATTCCAAATGTCTCTGAAAATATGCTGAGAGATCTTGATGATTCAGGTATTATCAGAATAGGAGCACAAGTAAAACCAGGTTCGATCCTTGTAGGTAAAGTTACTCCTAAAGGAGAGACACAACTGACGGCTGAAGAGAAACTTCTTAGGGCTATCTTTGGTGAGAAAGCTGGTGATGTTAGAGATGCAAGCTTGACCTGTCCTCCAGGCATAGATGGAACGATAGTAGATGTTAAAGTCTTCACAAGAAAAGGGGCTGAAAAAGACCGCCGAAGTCTTACCATAGAACAGAGCGAAGAGAACAAACTTCGTAAAAACCTCAATGATGAGATCAGGATTCTTGAAGAAGAGCGCAACAAGCGTATCTATGAGGTGTTAGAAGGTCAGCGTGTAGCAAAAGAAGTTGTTTTCAACAAGCAGGTAGTTGTTGAGAAGGGTGAGGTTATAACCCGCGAAATAGTTCAAGAACTAGATCTATCAACACTAAGAAAAGTGGAGTTGCAGAATCCAAAAGTAGATGCTGCGGCTGAGATCAGAGAGCTTGAAGAACGTACCAAACGTCAGATAAGTATTCTTGAAGATATATACAAAGATCGCATAGACAAAATCAAGAAAGGTGATGAACTACCACCGGGTGTGATCAAGATGGTCAAAGTCTTCATTGCAATGAAGCGTAAGCTTTCTGTTGGTGATAAGATGGCTGGCCGTCACGGTAACAAGGGTGTGATAGCGCAGATTCTTCCAGAAGAAGATATGCCATACTTGCCAGATGGAACACCAGTAGAGATAGTGCTCAATCCGCTTGGTGTGCCTTCTCGTATGAACGTAGGACAGATACTTGAGACACACCTTGGTTGGGCTGCTAGATCGTTAGGTCTACATTTTGCAACACCTGTCTTTGACGGAGCTGCCGAGGTAGAACTCAAAGAGATGCTTAGAAGGGCTGCTTTGCCAGAAAGTGGCAAGACAATGCTCTACGATGGCATGACGGGTGACGCTTTCGAACAGAAAGTGACAGTAGGTTACATCTACATGATGAAACTTTCTCACCTTGTAGACGACAAAATACACGCACGTTCCATAGGACCTTACTCACTCATTACTCAGCAACCACTCGGTGGCAAAGCACAGTTTGGTGGACAGAGGTTTGGAGAGATGGAAGTATGGGCACTGGAAGCTTACGGAGCTGCTCATATACTTCAAGAGTTGTTGACTGCAAAATCGGACGACGTTGCAGGACGTTCGAAGATCTACGAGGCTATTGTCAAGGGCGAATCCGACTTTGACCCAGGGCTTCCTGAATCTTTCAATGTGCTCATACGCGAATTGCAATCACTCTGTCTCGATGTCGAACTGATAAAGAGGACCGAAAGTGAAGAATGATAGCGGTTGGGGTAGTATCTACCTCGACCTTTTCGAAAGTAGCAATACTACTTTCAGGAGGTGGAGAAATTGTTTAGAGAAAAACAGAATTTAGCACCAGATTTTGAAGCAATAAGAATTTCGCTTGCCTCTCCAGAGAAGATACGCTCCTGGTCACGAGGAGAAGTGACCAAGCCAGAGACCATCAACTACCGCACTTTCAAGCCAGAGCGCGATGGTCTTTTCTGTGCCCGTATTTTCGGTCCTGTTACAGATTGGGAGTGTCTTTGTGGTAAGTACAAGAGAATGAAGCATCGTGGAGTGATCTGTGACAAGTGTGGAGTAGAGGTCACTCAAGCCAAAGTGCGACGTGAGAGGCTTGGGCATATTGAACTTGCAAGCCCTGCTTCTCACGTCTGGTTTTTCAAGGGGCTTCCTTCGCGCATAGGCCACTTGCTCGACATACCACTACGCGACCTTGAAAAAGTGCTCTATTTTGAGTCCTACATTGTCATAGACCCTGGTGATGTACCAGGACTCAAAGAGAAAGATATGTTCTCTGACGAGCGTTACCGCCAGCTTGTTCAAGAGTATCCTGGACGTTTCTTTGCAAGGATGGGGGCAGAAGCTATAAAAGAGCTTCTGCAGAAGGTTGATGTTGAGCTGCTCTCGGATGAGCTTCGCAAAAAGATGCGTGAAGAGACTTCACAGCAGAAGAAGTTAAAGCACTCAAAGCGACTCAAAGTTGTTGATGCTTTTCGCAGGTCTGGTAACAAGCCAGAGTGGATGATTTTGGATGTTATTCCGGTAATTCCGCCTGAACTGCGCCCTCTTGTTCCGCTCGATGGAGGTCGATTTGCAACGTCTGACCTTAATGATCTTTACCGAAGAGTTATCAATCGTAACAACCGCCTCAAGAAGCTTCTTGAGCTGAAAGCTCCGGAAGTGATTGTTCGTAACGAAAAGAGAATGCTTCAAGAAGCCGTGGATGCTCTGTTTGACAATGGTCGCAGAGGCAGAGTGCTACGCGGTGTAAACAACCGTCCGCTCAAATCACTTTCAGACACGTTGAAAGGAAAACAGGGAAGGTTTCGTCAGAACTTGCTTGGCAAGCGTGTTGACTATTCTGGCCGTTCGGTCATAGTCGTTGGGCCTGAGCTGCAGTTACACCAGTGTGGTCTACCAAAGAAGATGGCTTTAGAACTGTTCAAGCCATTTATCTACAACCAACTTGAAAAACAGGGTCATGCTGCAACAATCAAGCAAGCCAAAGAGATGGTTGAGAAGCAGGAGCCTGTAGTTTGGGATATTCTTGAAGATGTCATACGCGAGCACCCAGTACTACTCAACCGTGCTCCAACTCTTCATAGGCTTGGCATACAGGCTTTCGAGCCAGTGTTGGTAGAAGGTAAGGCTATCAAAATACACCCGCTAGTCTGCACCGCATTCAATGCAGACTTTGACGGTGACCAGATGGCCGTACACATTCCACTTTCGCCTGAAGCACAGATTGAAGCAAGCGTGTTGATGCTTTCGTCCAACAATATTCTCAGCCCTGCAAGCGGTCAGCCAATAGCTGTGCCCACACAAGATATTGTGCTTGGTTGCTACTACCTGACCAAAGAGAAGTCTGACGCCGTTGGTGCAGGAAGGAGTTTCTCTTCTATTGAAGAAGTGCTTCTTGCACTAGATTCTGGCCTAGTAACTACTCAGACACCTATCAAGCTTCGTTTCCAAGGTAGGCTTTTGGATCTTGAAAATGCTCGTGATTCTCAAGACATCATTCGTGCCCAGGCACAAGAGGTAGACACTATAATGTTGACAACGGGTGGGAGGGTGATATTTAACGACCCCCTGCCAAAAGAGATGCCGTACATCAACGGTCTACTCAAGAAGAAAGGTTTGCAATCTCTTGTCAATTATTGCCACTTGCGTCTTGGTCTTAGCCAAACTGTAAAAATGCTTGATGAGCTGAAAGCTCTTGGATTCCTTTATGCTACAAAAGCAGGTATTTCTATAGGAATAGATGACCTTGTAACTCCAGCTTCCAAAATAGATCTGGTAAAGCAGGCCGAAAATGAAGTGATAGAGGTTGAGAAACAGTATCAGGATGGAGTCATCACCAACGGTGAACGCTACAACCGCATTGTCCAGATATGGTCTGAGACTACAGAGAAAGTAGCAAAAGAGATGTTTGACGCGATGCGTAAGAGGGAGCGAGATTCAGGCGAACTTAACCCAATCATGGTTATGGCTGACTCTGGTGCTCGTGGTTCTGCACAACAGATCAGACAGCTTGCTGGAATGCGTGGTTTGATGGCCAAGCCTTCGGGTGAGATCATTGAAACCCCAATCCGTGCAAACTTCCGTGAAGGTCTAAACGTGCTCCAGTACTTCATCTCAACACACGGTGCTCGTAAGGGTTTGGCTGATACGGCTCTCAAGACAGCAGACTCTGGTTATCTAACACGCCGTCTAGTGGACGTGGCTCAAGATGTTATCGTTTCCGAGCTTGACTGTGGAACGCTCAAAGGCATCTGGGCAGAGTCTATAACAGAAGGTGGTGAGGTTATCGAACACCTTAGAGACCGCATTATTGGGCGTGTCGCTCTTGAAGACGTTATCGACCCAATCACTGGTGATGTTCTGGTTGAAGCTGGACAGGAGATCACAGAAGACATTGCAGGTGAAATACAGAATGCTGGTGGTATTGAGCGTGTTCGCATCCGTTCGGTGCTCACTTGCGAATCGCGTCGCGGAGTCTGTGTCAAATGTTATGGTCGTAACCTT
>JAEUQL010000202.1:0-2605 GCA_016789295.1 Blastocatellia bacterium
TGTTATAACAAGAAACTCTAGGTTTACCTTCTAGTCTAGGAGTTGACATTTGGTCGAGTTTTGGCCAGTTCTCAAAGAGTCGGTAAAAAATTCTAGAAGGGCAAAATTTTATGTCAGGAAGGAAGCTTTTGACAATAAGTTCTCTTGCTTTAGATAGAGAGTTACAGGTTTTAGTTACTGAAGAAGGAAAGTCTACAGAACTTTTTGACATAAGATAGCTAGAGGTTAAATCCAAGGAGATATATAGAATGGCAAAAATAGTAGTAGTTTATCACAGTGGTTATGGTCACACAGCCGCTCAAGCAAAAGCTGTATTTACAGGTGTAGAGTCGGTTGAAGGTGTGTCTGTCAACTTGCTGAAAGTTGAAGAGGTTGAAGCAAATTGGGAGAGCCTCGATCAAGCAGATGCAATAATTTTTGGTAGCCCAACCTACATGGGCAGCGTCTCTGGTCAGTTCAAGACTTTTATGGATTCAACAGGTGGACGTTGGCTAGAACAGAAGTGGAAAGACAAGATAGCTGCTGGTTTTACAAATTCTGGGAGCTTGAGTGGAGATAAGCTAAACACTCTTATTCAACTGACTGTATTTGCTGCTCAACACAGCATGGTCTGGGTAGGTTCTTCAGTCCTGCCTAACGGACGTACAGACGAGAATATTAACAGAATAGGCAGTTTTCTCGGTGCTGCCGCACAGTCTGATCACGGCAGTTTAGAACCATCAAGCGGAGACCTGCAAACGGCTCAGCTTTTTGGTGAAAGAGTTGCTCAGGCAGCTCTTAGATGGGTGAGAGGAAAATAGCTGTCTCTATCGCACTATCTTCTTCTAAAAATGTTTTGATAAAAGTTAATTCTTGCACTAAGGCTTTTTGGTAGCTAACTTGTTTCGGTATTAGCGAAGTTAACCAGAAAAGTTTTTTGCAAAAACTTATTGACAGACATTGTCGTTGCTCTTTAATCTGTAGCTTCTTTTGAAAATTTAAGTTAGACGTGGCGATTTACGGCAACTTGCTCCACGATAAAAACTGCTAAAGAGCTTGCTGGGACTTCAAAAGCCCTTACGCACTCTGAGGCGTGAGGGCTTTTAGCTTTTTATGCTCCTTAAAAGCCTTCCAAAGCAGTTTTAGAACTACTCCGCTTGCCATCGCCAAAACTTGATCAAGGAGAAAATAATGACTGCTGAAAATAGTTCAAATAATAATTCAAAGGCTTTCAAATTCAACACTTTAGCTGTGCATGGCGGACAACAACCCGACCCTGCTACAAACGCAAGAGCTGTTCCTATATACCAAACAACTTCCTATCTTTTTGATGATGCTGACCATGCTGCTAGCCTATTTGCTCTAAAACAGTTTGGCAATATCTACACAAGAATTATGAATCCAACCACCGATGTCTTTGAAAAACGTATAGCAGTACTTGAAGCAGGAATAGCAGCACTTGCGCTCTCTTCTGGTCAGGCAGCAGAGACACTTGCACTACTGACCATCGCAAAAGCTGGAGATGAGATAATCTCTACCACTTCACTTTATGGAGGTACTTACAACCTATTTCATTACACTTTGCCAAGGTTTGCAATCAAAGTACACTTTGTAGATGCTACCGACTATGATGGTATCAGGGCTGCAATAAATGAACGTACAAAAGCTATATATTCAGAGACTATAGGCAATCCTAAACTCGATGTCTTAGACATAGAAAAACTTGCTGAAATAGCACACAGTAACAACCTACCTTTGATAATTGATAACACTACACCTTCTCCAGCACTCTGCCGACCTATAGAGTGGGGTGCAGACATAGTTGTAAATTCTGCAACAAAGTTTATTGGTGGGCATGGAACATCGATAGGTGGCGTTATTATTGACTCAGGCAAGTTCGATTGGGCTGCTTCAGGCCGCTTTCCAGAGCTTACCGATCCAGACCCTTCTTATCACGGAATCTCTTACACAGGAGCTTTTGGCAATTTAGCTTTCATAATCAAAGCTAGAGTGCAGTTGCTCAGAGACATAGGAGCTTCTCTTTCTCCATTCAATTCTTTCCTCTTTTTGCAAGGTGTTGAAACTCTTCATCTGCGTATGGAGCGTCATTCACAGAATGCGTTGGCTGTAGCAAAATTTTTAAGCTCTCATCCAAGTGTAGCCTGGGTCAACTATCCAGGACTGCAAGAAAGTCCATACAGAAGCCTTGCAGAAAAATATCTACCAAACGGTTCAGGTGCTCTGGTGACTTTTGAGATTAAAGAAGGTTATGAAGCAGGTAAAAACTTTATCAATTCACTGAAACTGTTCAGCCTCCTGGCCAATATAGGTGATGCTAAATCACTCGTCATTCATCCAGCATCCACTACACACCAACAACTTAGTCCATCAGAACAGGTAGCTACAGGTGTGACTCCAGGACTGATAAGGCTTTCTGTAGGTATTGAAGATATAGAAGATATAATTGCAGACCTAAACCAAGCATTAGCAAAAATTAGCACGCTATCATCTAGTTCTGCCGCTTCTACAACTGCTGTAAGGAGTACCAATCTATGACAAGATCTGTAGATAGACTTGAGCCGGACTTTGAAGGAGATCTTCGCTTAGACAGCCCATTCAAACTCGA
>JAEUQL010000202.1:2615-6775 GCA_016789295.1 Blastocatellia bacterium
ATCAGGAGCTGTTTTGAAGGAAGTAGTGCTGCATTATGCAACTTATGGCAAGCTCAATCAGAAAAGAGATAATGCAGTACTTGTTTGTCACGCGCTTTCTGGCTCTGCAAGAATAGCCGACTGGTGGCCAGAAATAGTTAAGATATTTGACCCCAAAGACCATTTTGTCATTGGAATAAACCTTCTAGGCTCTTGCTATGGTTCTACTGGCCCACGCTCAATAGATCCAGACACAGGTTCTATCTATGGTGACTCTTTTCCTGTTGTAACAATCTTGGACTCTGTCAGAGCACAGAAGATTCTTCTAGACCATCTCGGAGTAGAACTACTACAAGCCGTTGTTGGTGGCTCAATAGGTGGAATGCAGGCTCTACAATGGGCTGTAGAGTATCCTGAAAAAGTAAGCAAGTGTGCAGCTATAGCTGCAACACCGCTTTCGGCTATGGGTCTTGCCCTCAATCATCTACAAAGACTTGCAATCTTTCAAGACTCTGATTGGAATGGAGGACGTTACAGTCAACAGCCTGAACAAGGATTGACTCTTGCACGAGCAATCGCAACTTGTAGCTATAAATCTGCAGACCTTTTCCAACAGAGACACGCTAGATTGTCTAACAGAAATGGAGACAGCCCATACACCGCTCTCAAAGGACGTTTTGATATTGCTGGCTACTTGGATTATCAAGGTAGCTCATTTATCAAACGCTTTGATGCTGCAAGCTATGTTTCGATAACAAAAACTATGGATACTTTCGACTTTGAAAAGATATACGGTTCAGAAAAAGAGGCTTTTCAACGCATTAAAGCAGAAATACTGCTAGTTGGTGTTAGTTCAGACTGGCTGTTTCCAGCCAAAGATGTAAAAGCTTTGACAACAAAACTGAAAGAGTATGGAGTTGATGCTCGTTACTGTGAGATAGAATCTTCTCACGGCCACGACGCATTTCTTGCCGACTTTCATCTACTTATCCCAGCCCTTGCCGAGTTTTTTGAATACAAGAGTAACCTCCTCTGTAGCCAATCGATGCCCTGTTAATCCTAAATATATCTAAACAACTAGAAAATAAGAGGAAGTATGAAGCCTATAGTACTAAAGTTTGGGGGTACTTCTGTGGCTGGAAGTACAGAAATAGGTCAGGTTGCATCTATAGTTGAGCCTTACACAAATAGTCTGCCTGTTGTGGTAGTCTCTGCTGCTGCTGGAGTTACAGACGCACTGCTTGAAGCCGTTGAAAAAGCTAGCCTGGGTTATGCACAAGAGGCAGTAGAGATTTTTGACGCTCAGATCCGACGCTACCTAGCAATAGTAGAAGAGCTTGTGGCCAGCAAAAAACAGCCTCTACTCTCTGGTCAAATAGTCAATCAGATAGAATCAAAAGCCCTTTCTGCGCGCTCTTCTCTTCTTGATACAAAGATGTTGTTGAAATACCCAAAAAAGATGACTGATGAAGTTGTCTCTTTGGGAGACATGTTATCGGCAATCGTTGTAGCAGAAGTTTTTAAGGCATATGGGATTGCTGCACGTTCTGTAGATGCTCGTCACTGTATCATTACCAACGACTGTTTCACTGCTGCAGAGCCTATCCTTACTGAAACTCTACCAGCAACAGAGAAAAGATTAAAGCCTCTTCTTCTCAAGGGTTTAGTTCCTGTTCTAGCAGGATTTGTAGGTTCTACACTTCTGGGTACAACTACAACTCTTGGACGTGGAGGCTCTGACTATACTGCATCACTAGTTGGTGAAGCTTTGGACGCAAGAGAGGTTCAGATATGGACTGACGTTTCTGGTATTAAGAGTGCAGATCCACGACTTGTTCCAGATGCTCAAACAGTCCCTTTAATGACTTATGAAGAAGCTGCAACATTAGCACGTTTTGGAGCTAAAGTACTACATCCAAAATCTGTAGCTCCAGCGCACAGACATTCTATCCCTCTAACCGTTCGTAATAGCTTTGAGCCAGAAGGTCGTTTTACAACTCTTGTCAAAAAAGATAAAAAGGTTGGCTGTGTAAAAGCAGTCTCACTGCAGAAGGATTTTCAACAGGATAGCCTCATTGCAGTTGTAGGTGAGAGGATATCAGAAAATCGGGTTGTAAAAGAGCGTTTAGAAGAGTTGCTTGCAGGTGAACTATTCTACTATCTGCAAGAAACAGGAGCAGCTTTCATTGGTCTTGTTGTAAAAAAAGATAGAGCCGTTACTCTACTGCGTCGGATAGAAAAAGAGCTATGTAGAGAATCTAATCAAATCTGTTTCTCTAGAGATTTTCTGCAAGGAAGCAGTAGTTTTAAGAAGCTGGCATAGATAGTAGAAGTGGCACAAGCTTTATACTTGTGCCACTTCTATATTTTAGCTTCGTTTTTAGCTTCTAGGACAGAAATAACCCTTGTTGTGTGGTTTATAAGGATTCATTGGCGTTACTCTACTGTTCGCTAATCCTCTACTTATAAGTGGAAGACTTGATATTACTTCCCTTGCTCTGTCTATACTTGCTGCCTCCAAAATGAAAATTTCATCATACGTGTCGTCTTCGGGTTTAGAAATTGAATAGGCAGCACGGATGATACCCTGTTTCTGATAGTCCCAAACATTTTTGGACTGTTGTATCAAAATGGCATTGGTTACTTCTAGCGGACTAGTGATAAAAACCTGTGCAAGAAATTGCATAAAACCCTCTCTTCCAAAATCTTTTTTACAATTTTCTATCAAAAATAAGGATTATCTAACTGGACAGAAGTATTCATTGTAATTAAGGTAAGCTGACAAAGGTGTCACAGTGCCATTTGCCAAGCCTTTTCTGACAAACGTAAGTCCTGATACAAGTTCACGAAGCTTGTCTATACCAGGTGCTTCAAAAATTAATACTTCGTTTCCAGGCTTGAATGGAGAAGGAGTAGTATAGACTGTGCGTATGACCCCTGTTTTTTGATATCCCCAAATGTCTGCAGCATGTTCTTTGCGTACTTCTTCATTTGCTGAGGAATTAAGAGTGATTACTACAAGAAACTGCATAAAACTTCTCCTTAAAGATCTAAGCTATTATTAGAAGTTAGCAAATTATGGCATCATAACCAGTAAATGGATGCAGTGTTATGATTTCGGCTTCTGCTATACGCTCTCGTATGAAAGGTAATGCTGCTACAAGATCTTGAACTATACTTAGCTTTGTTGCTTCAAAAAGCAAGACAGCTCCTAAAACTATCTGACCACTTTCATCCTTAATGAAATGGATGCTACGAACTGAACCATCCTGCTGATAACCAAAAGCAACGCTAGCCTCTTCTTGAACTAACTCAAAAGTTGGTGGAGTTTGTGAAACAATTCTGGCAATTACAAGAAATTGCATATGCTTCTCCTTATTATTTGATCTGTTACCTGATGAAGAATTTGTAACAAGAGCAGAACTTTTCTGTAAAACTTACAATACTATGCTCCTAAATTTGAGCGTAGAAGTTAGACAGATAAGGAATCTTTCTAGCTACAAAGAAAAATTAGTCTATCATGGCATCTCGAATTTAGATATAAAACTTTAAAACTTCAATTATTAGCCACTTTCTACTACGCAGCCTATGAGTCTTTTTGAGCGCACTTATTAAACTGTTAAACATATTCCATTCCTGTTTGATCAAAATGGTTTTTGGAAGATATTATCTCTCTTATGACAACCCACAATAGAGTAGAACCTGTAGAGACTTTCCATCGGCCTGCCTCTGTCACGATGAGGCTTGTCAACAGAACTACTCTCATCAAACGTAGTGTGTGGAGTTCTATAGCTGAAATTACCAGTACCCAGACCTATTCACATACTTCTGCAATAGCATTTAATGCACTTCTTTCATTCTTTCCATTCATTATCTTGCTGCTTGTTATCTGTAGCAAAGTACTCAGATGGGAAGAAGGATTTGAAATGATCTTGACTTTACTTAAAGAGCATTATTTGCCAGTTAGTGAAGAGTTCATCACAAAAAGCCTCAGAGCTATTGCCAACAGCAACAAAGTCGCTCTTTTCTCTATCGGCTCGCTCATATTTACCAGTGCAGGTCTTTTTGCACCTATCGAACTTGCTCTCAATCACGCTTGGCAAGTGCGCGAAGAGAGACCTTTTTGGAAGAGTCAGTTAATAGCTTTTGGCTTAGTTATTGGTTGTGGACTTCTTGCAATG
>JAEUQL010000203.1 GCA_016789295.1 Blastocatellia bacterium
CCCATATGCGAGTTTCAAGCTCTATACACTTTTCATAGTCTTCAAAACCGCTACACAAACGAATCAAGTAGTTTGACATCTATTGGCCCCAAGCTAAAAGTTTAACTATTCTTCTTTAGTTAAAATTCTTCTAACACATAGTAGCAACTCTTCTACAAAAAAAGGTTTTTGTAAAAATTTTAGATGTCGATCTTTTAGCACACTCTCAACCTTGTCTAGATCCGCAAAACCACTACATATCAATAATTTAGCTGATGGAACAAGCTTGTTTGCAACCGATACTATCTCTTCTATTGTCAACTTTGGCATTACTATATCGGTGATTATTAGGTCGATTTCTGATCCATATTTTTCGAAAAGCTTTATAGCCTCTTCTCCATCCTCTGCTGTAATCACTTTGTAACCAGATTCAGAAAGAATGTCGTACATCAAATCTCGTATATACTCTTCATCATCTATAACTGCTACTGTCTCTGTAGCAGGATCGAGACATATTACCTCTTGGGAAAAAATAGAAGTCTCTTCTTTATCAGTCGTAGGGAAATAGAGTTTAAAGGTTGTTCCTCTCCCAAGGCTACTTTTAACTTCTATAAAGCCACCGTGTTTTCTTACAATTCCATATACCATTGCAAGGCCAAGTCCTGTACCTTTTCCAACAGATTTTGTTGTAAAGAAAGGCTCAAAAATGCGACTAATAGTTTCACTGCTCATTCCAATACCAGTATCTGTTAGAGTTAAACAGATATAGTTACCTGCAGCAGTATTAGGGTATGCAAGAAGTTGTCGTGTATCAAATTTCATTTCTGCAGTCTCTATGTACAACTTCCCACCTGTTGGCATTGCATCACGCGCATTTAAGCAGACATTTAGTATTGCTTGGTGTAGTTGTCCACTATCAGCTTCAATATTTCTAATGTTATCACTATAATTTGCTATGATACTAATACGTTTATCGATAGTATGTTCCAACAAGCTGACAACTTCCGTTACTATACGATTGAGATTTAAGACCGAAACTTGAAATTTACTGCTTCTAGAAAAACTGAGCAGATTGCTTGTAAGTTCGGCTGCTCGTTTTGATAAGCTCTCAACCATCAACACACTCTTGCCAAGAACAAGATCTCCACCTACTTGCTGCTTGAGAACTGACACATAGCCAAGTATTCCAGCTAGTAGATTGTTGAAGTCGTGCGCTATACCTCCTGCAAGAGTTCCTACAGACTCCATCTTCTGTGTCTGCAGAAGTTGTTCTTCAAGCAGCTTCACCTCTGTAATGTCTTCCAGAGTTCCTTCATAGTAGATTATGGTTCCTTTGGAGTTGCGCACTGCACGAGCATTCTCTTTCATAATGAGTATCCGACCATCTTTGCGCCTCAACCGTTGTTCGTGCCCTCTAACAAAACCTTCCTGCTGAAGAATCTCTTTGAGAGGTTCTCTATCTCTTCCTTTGACATAAAGATCTTCGGCTATATTTATTTGAAGCAGTTCTTCTGCTGAGTCATAGCCCAGCATCTCAACTAATGCTGGATTAACAGCAATAAATCTCCCCTCTGGAGTACTTTGATAGATTCCATGTAGTGAATTCTTGAACATATCCTCATATCTATGCTGTGACTCCATCAAATTATTTCTATAATCACAAAGTTCAACTGCTAAAAGAAGATAGTCCAAAACTTCTCTAACAAACTCTTTTGTCCTGTTACTCCAAACATAGTGGGCTTTAGAAGTAATCATTAGTACAAAGGTTTCTTTATCTTGAGAGATTTTGGCTAGGAGTAAAGATCTGGTTGCAGTCTTAAAAAGTAGGTTTGAAACTTGGACTGGTAGGTTTTCTAAATTAGCTGTATATAATGTTGGATTATCATTGCTAGAAAAAATAAAATCTACAAACTCTCTATCCAATTGACATGTCTGTTTTGAAAGATCTGCTAGCACCTTTAGGCTATCTTCTTTGATAGAAAAGAATATAAGAATCTCAGATTGCAGAGCAAAAAATGAAAGAATCTCCTTTATGACAGAATCGCCCTGTTTTTTGTGTAGAAGGCCGAGTATATGCCTTCTGGAATCAGAATAATCTTCTTCCACCAACAAAAAGGAAGACTCTGCCTGAGTAGACTCTATGCCAAGTAGATCGTTTGTATTGGTCATTACTAGAATACTGAAAAGGGTTACACAACTAACTGCCGTGTATAAATGCTAGTTGACATTTTTGTCCGTAACAAGAAAAGTAAAAGCCACATTATACTCTGCTTCTTCAGCATCAAAAGGATTTTTTTGCCTCGAAGCTTTAGAGAAGTAGGTCACAAAAACCTATAAACCATCTATTTTTATTAGTTTAGAAAGTTTGCAACCTACACAGCCTTTATTCTGCATTTAGGTGCTGAGTTTCGAAAGTTGAGACAAAATCCATACACATATGATCCATATCTATTACTGAACCTGTCAGCATAAGGTGATGGCGAAGAGTGATAGCTTTTTCGGCCTCTTTTTCAAGATACTTTGCTACTGAAGTACTGATGTCTCTGTTTTTTGTCAGTTTGTAGACTTGGGTTGTGAGCTTGGGTGTTAAATCTCTTTTGAGGATAGCAAAAGCGGCAGTGTAACCAACAGTCCTTCCATCTATCATATTTGGTAAAGCCACACCATCTACTATCCAATCCGGGTCTTTATCAACTACAACAACAGAATTTATTAAAGATAGTTGATTTCTTATGCAGCTACCTAAACTCTCTGCTCCACCATTTGCTGTGAAAGAAAATTCAACTTTTGAAACTGTTTTCCCATTTTTCTTAATACTCTTTTGAGATTGAGCACTAGCACTAAAAGATAGAAATATAAATAGAAGAATAAGATAGCTGAAAAATCTCTTTCGCATAAAATAGCTACACCTTTATATTATGGATTGTGAAAATTTTTTGAAAAACCAAACTTTATAAAGATATACGAAGTTATTGTCTGTTTTGGTTTAAGTTAAATAACCTAAGAAACAGAATGTTTTTCCGGAACTATTCTGTTTACAAAAATGGCACTGAGCAACAGTTTTTCGTTTTCAGACCTAATAGACCTTTAGTATAAATTGATCGGGTAACAAGACTCTTCTACACTCAGTAAATCAATAAGATAGCTATACTTTACTCTATCAATTCTATACTTATAGAAAACTTTATATACTAACCTCCCTCAAAACCCGAAATTACACCATCACAAATTATATCAATGCTTAAAGCTAGTTGAAGTTCATCAAAAAATCGCCAATTTTACTCGACTTAATCCTTAAAGGCAAGCCAAACTTTATGAAAAGTGATCCATATGTTTGATATCAGCTTCAGGAGGTTTTGGCAGTCTGTAAAATTTTTCATTTGGAAATCTAGACAACCAGATGCTAATCTCCAAAAACAAAGGTATAAGACCATTTTTTCAAGTAACTGGTAAAACTGACAGTTGCTATCCGAAGTTTTCACTCAGATCGCAATTACGATATTTAGACAACAAAGAGTGACCTACTTCGACATAAGCAGATGCGTCTTTGCGTCTGTCTTTAGCAAAACTAAAGCTCAACGAGACTAAGAGAGGCAGTCGCCCAAATCCTTGACGGCTGTAACTTAGTATGGAGGATTTTATGAAGATAAGCTTTTCGGGAAAAAAGTTCTGGTACTGGCTTGCAGTACTGGCTTTTATGGTGTGCATATTCAGCCCAGCACAAGCACAAGTTCGAAGGATGAATGTAGAAGAGATTATACAGTCTTCGGGAACTATTATAGTTGGGCGAATCACAGATGTGCGTGAGGGTAAACACCCCAAGTACTCTAACGTTGACGTCACATTTGTGACAGTCGAAGTCTCTGATCGCATTAAAGGTGGTAACAGCAAAACACATACATTTATGCAATTTGGTGGAACAGGAATGCTCACCCCTGGTGATCTTCCACAGTACAACAAAGGCGAAGAAGTAATGCTTTTTCTCTATCCAGAAAGCTCTGAAGGTTTTTCTACCCCTGTAGGGCTTACCCAAGGCAAATTTGAGATAATTACTGACCAAATCACAGGCAAAAAGAGTATGGTAAATGGTTTTGGTAACAAGTTTCTATTCGAGAAGATGGAATCGACTGAAGCCATGCGCAAGCGCAAGGGGCAAATAGCTTTTCAGAAAGCTGGGCCTATTGAGTATGGCAAGTTTGTTTCGCTTATAAAAGAACTTGCAAAGTAGCGCGTGCAAAGTTTTAAAAATAGATAGAGGAGTAAAAGAAAAACATATGAAAAGCAATTTTTCTAAGTTAATAGCTATCGTCCTCGCGGTTGCTGCAGCGCTGTTTTTCGCAAGTAGACTTTCGTCACCAACCGAAGTGAACGCGGCTGGGCCACTACTAGTAGTGAAGAATGGTACTCAGGGATCGTGGAGAAGGCTTCCTATAACACTCAACCTCGATAGAGGGCCTTTTGGCAAGCTCAGTGAAAGTGATGCACAAGCTTTTGCTCTCGCAGCAGCAAATGCTTGGTCAGGTGTAAACACAGCAAGGCTCAGTTTTGTTGCTGGCAACCCACTTCAACAAGACGTTACTGGAGCAAATGCAGTCAGCTTCTTCAACAGCCTTACTATTGATGATGGTATTAATGCAATCATTTTTGACTCTGATGGATCGGTAACAGATGCACTCTTGGGAAGAGGCGCAAGCCAAGGAGTACTTGGCTTTGCAGGACCTTCGGCCTTTTCTCCTGCCACTGGAGAGATAGTTAAAGGTCGTGGTGTATTCAATGGACTCTTCTTTGATGGAAGACCAAACCCACCAGATGATGTTGAAGCTGAGGTTCGTGGAACAATCATTCACGAAATTGGACACTTCCTCAACCTTGATCACACACAGGTAGATCAAGGTGCATTTACCCAAAACCAGCCAATAATGTTTCCTATAGGTATTGGTCTTGGTGACCAGCTACGCTTTGATGACAGAGTAGCTATTTCCACACTCTACCCAGCAGACAACTTTGCTTCCACAACTGGAACAATTCGTGGTCGCATCTTCTTGCCAGATGGAACCACACAGTTTCAAGGTGCAAACGTAGTTGCAAGAAATCTTGACAACAATCAAGTAGTAACCGCTATTGTTTCAGGATTTTTGGCAACAGGTAACCGTCGTCCTTCAAGCCAGTTTGGTTCAGACGATCCAAACTTGAAAGGTTTCTACGAACTACGTGGCTTACTGCCAGGAAGATACTCAATAGAGATCGAACAAGTTAGAAGAGAATTTTCAGGCGGTTCTGGTGTAGGGCCACTTTCACCTCCAGTGTCATTACCTGGACCAAGAGAGTTCTTTAACACTGATGAGTCAAGCAGTGACAGCACAACTAGCATGACTCCAGTGACAGTTGCAGCAGGTCAGACAGTCGAAAACATCAACATTATTATCAACGGCATGACTCAGCCGCCACCAACTGGGCTCAACCCACCGCAGAACGCAACAGCAACAGCCAATGGTGCATCTGTGACCGTAAACTGGCAGCGTCCAGCCAATCCTACTTTAGCTGATGCAGATCAGACAGGATCAGACATGGCTATTCTACGCCCTGCCGGAATTGGAAATGACCCAGTAATCGATGCTCTCGATTTTGCCTTTACTGCACAAGATGCAACAACTTTTGTCTTTGGTGAGCAGTTGACACCAGCTTCTTACCCATCAACACTCAAGAGTGTCTACTACTTGAGCTTCAACGACTTCTTCCAAGATTCGCCATCAGCAGCAGGAGCAAGGCTAAAGATGTTTGTCTTTAACGCTCCAACAAATGCAGACTTCCGAAATGTTCAGCCAATGAATATGAGGACTTTTGATGTAACAATAACAAAAGATCTTGCCAACATTGACACTGTAAACGAACCAACTGTGAGCAGTGCTGGTGACTTTAATGAATTTGTTCTTCCTGAAGATTACACAATTACAAGTGGCAGCTTCTTTGTAGCTCTTGTGTTTGTTGACAAAGGAACCAGCCAACTTGCTTCTGGCGATGACTTCATCTATGTAGCAGATGATGCACAGCCTTCAACAGCAATTCTTTCTAACAATGGTGGTACCTCATTTGTCGGTACAGGTGTACAACTCAACTTCTCCAATGGCCCAAGACTTGTGGACTTTGGAATTTTGGGTAAAGCCCAAGCTGGACAAGCAATGCCTCCAACACTGAATGGCTATAGAATTTACCGCTCAACAACGACACCTGTAACTATTAACGATGCAAACAGAATAGGCTCTGTTGATGCAAACACTACAACATTTACTGACAATCCAATGCCAGCCGATGGTAGAACCTACAACTATGTAGTAACTGCTGTCTATGACAGAGGTGAGAGCGGTCCATCAAACAATGCTTCTGCTGCTCCAATAAGTGGTGGTGGCAATACACCAAGCTTTACACTCTCAGTCAGTCCTAATTCACAGACAGTAACGGCTGGAGGTTCAACAACCTTCACTATAAATGTTGCAGGAGCAAATGGATTCAACAGCTCTGTTGGTCTTAATGTCTCCTCTTCACAGAGCAGTGTAACAACTTCTCTTTCATCCAGCAGCATTCCAACAGGTGGCTCAGCAACACTGACAGTAAACACAACAAGTTCAACACCTGCTGGCCCGGTGACATTGACCATCACTGGTAATGGTGGAGGCATCACACGCACATCCACAGCAACAGTCAATGTCAATGCAGCACCTGACTTTACAATAAGCTTTGCTGGCCCAGTCAATGCTACAAGAAAACAGAATACTACTGT
>JAEUQL010000204.1 GCA_016789295.1 Blastocatellia bacterium
AAAGACGAGCCTGAACAGATTCGTAGCCTTCTACTGGAGCTTGCTAATCTCGAACAGTGTCAGGCAATCATTTTTAATGGTGGTACAGGAATATCAAAACGGGACAGGACTTTTGATATTATCGATTCGGTGCTTGAAAAAAAATTGGTAGGCTTTGGAGAAATTTTTCGATATCTAAGTTATCTTGACATAGGCTCATCAGCTATCATGTCGCGTGCTACAGCAGGTAGTTACAAAGAGAAGATAATAATTTCCATTCCGGGATCACCTGCTGCTGCAAGGCTAGCACTAGAAAAGTTGATACTACCAGAGCTTGCACATATGGTCTGGGAACTTGCTAGATAGAAAAAGTTTGACAAAGCTGTGAAGCCTCTGTATCTTTTGTGTGGGCATTTAAGGGATGCCCAAACCCGCAAAAGAGGCTCTCACCCTTACGAAACTGTTAGAGACTATCTGTTTAATCATAAAACTTCTTTCTACCTGAAGCGGGTTGTGGGTAGTATGCAAAGGAGTATTTATGACCAGTCTTGTTCAAGAATACAAGATCAAAGCCTCTATTTTACTGAAAACTCTCAGATCGAGCGATCTTGAGAAAGCCGCTGGTGCTGCAGAGCGGTTCAATTGTCTACCACATCTAACTAATCTATCTCCAAGACAGATTCTTCTACAGAAAAGCAATATCAAACGTAAGCATGCGTTGACTGTTATTGCTTTTGAGAATGAAAAGGCTTCGTGGGCTGACTTCAAACATCATCTAGAAAGACTTGAAGTACTTAGAACTAATAGAAATTATACCGATCTTTATCCAAGGCGTTGTGCAGGATTCATAAATGAGTGGTATGCCAGCTATGAAACTGCTCGCAAACATCTAGAACAGGTAGGTGGTTATCTACTGCCATACAAGAACCACTTCTTTATTTGTAAAGCAGACTACATAAAAGCTTTGGGTCTTGATCCAGAAGATCCGGACTGGAATCTTATAAGTTCAGATTGGGTAAAACCTAGTGATATAGAAGCCTGGCATAGACTCAATGTTAGACTTCAACAACTGAGCAAGTAAAGCTCAAAAAAACTTTGATTAAAGAGGAGAGTATGAAAGAGTTTAAGGATAAAGTAGCTGTTGTTACAGGTGGTGCTAGTGGTATAGGACGTGCTATTGTCGAAAAATGTCTGAAAGAAGAGATGAAAGTAGTGATAGCAGACGTAGAGGAAAAGGTTTTAAGAAAGACTGAGCAGGAGTTAAAAGCAGAGGGTGGCAAATTGTTGGCTGTAGTAACAGATGTTTCTAAGGCTAGTGATATTGAGGCTCTTGCTGACAAGACTTTGGAAGCTTTTGGTTCAGCCGACCTGCTTTGCAACAATGCAGGTGTTGGAGGTGGAACCACAATCTGGGAGAGCAGTTTATCTGACTGGGAATGGGTTATGGGAGTCAACCTTTGGGGGGTGATCTATGGAGTAAGAACCTTTGTTCCTATAATGCTTGAACAGGGTAGGGAAGCACATATTGTTAATACGGCCTCTATGGCAGGACTTATAAATCACGCCAATACAGGTATTTACAACTTGACTAAGCATGCTGTTGTCTCTTTGTCTGAAACCTTACATCACGAACTTGCAGAGCGTAACTCCAAGGTCAAAGTTTCGGTTCTCTGCCCAGGGCTTGTGAAGACACAGATTCTAGACTCTGCCCGCAACCGACCAGCCAACATAGAGAACCCTTTGCAGATGAGTGCCGAGGAGCAGAAGCGTTATCAAGCTTGGTCACAGGCATTGCAGAACAGTATGCCACCAGAAAAGATAGCCGATGCTGTAATGCAAGCAGTTAGAGAAGAAAAGTTCTACATTTTAACTCATCAGAAGATGAAACCGATGATAGAAGCTAGAATGCAGGAGATTCTACAAGAGCGTAATCCTACAGATCCACTTGCTGGAACAGGGATGTAGCAGAATCAGGTTGGGAAGATATTGCGCTTTATAAGTTCTTGGCGTGCATTGAGAGGTTCATTAAGTTTTTTATCAGGCAAAAGTATGTCTAGTGCGTGGCGCGGAAAAGAGAGCAGGTTAGAAAAGACTTTCACATCTATATCGACTACAAGCAGATATGGATCTGTTGGAGTGTCAGGGCGATAGAGTTGTAGGCCATAAGTATGTATAGGTTGGTCTTCTACCAAAATTTGGCGAAAACTCCAAAGAGCTTTTTTGAAAAGAAGGGTTAAACTTGTGTCAGCTTGAAAGTTCTTTGATGTTTCTAAAAGCTCTTTGACCTGCTCTACTTGCTCTACTTCAACTCCGATTTGGTTGCGTCCTGCCCACCTGAGCTTATGTACATACTGCCAAAGATCTCCAGCTACTAGATCGCTTCTCATAGAGTAATAGATGTTGAGCAGTGTATCTCGTCCGTGCTGGTCAAGAGAAGTCAAGAAATAGTTTTGAGGGTCTGTTTCAACCACTTGGGCTATAGCTTGCTGCTCATCTTCATTCAATTCTTGCCAACTGCTAACACTATTTCTCATAATCAACTTTGTTGTGAAGGACAAATATCTGCTAAGATGCATTCCGAGCAGAGTGGTTTTAAGGCTTTGCACACTTGTCGGCCATGCAATACCAGCATATGCGAAAAATCTATCCAGTCTTTTTCAGGAATCTGCTGCATTAAATCTTTTTCTATCTTTTCAGGATTTGTACTGTTAGTTAAGCCTAGTCTATTTGAGACCCTTTTGACGTGAGTATCAACTACTACGCCAGACCTTATCCCAAAACAGGTTCCAAGTACTAGGTTTGCAGTCTTTCTTGCCACACCTGGAAGTGTTAAAAGCTCATCCATAGTTTCTGGTACAGAGCCGTTAAATTGATCAAGGATCTTTTGTGCTGTGGCTTGTATATTTTTTGCTTTGTTACGATAAAAGCCTGTTGAATGAACATCTTGCTCTAACTCTTCTCTAGAAGCATTGGCAAAATCTGCAACGGTTCTGTATTTAAGAAAGAGTTTAGCTGTTACTTGGTTGACTCGCTCGTCTGTGCACTGTGCAGAGAGTATGGTGGCTATTAAGAGTTCAAATGCAGAATTGAAGTTTAGTGAACAGGTTGCATCAGGGTAACGACTACGCAGCCTTTGAACTAGCTCTGTTATCTTTGAAGAGGCTTCTATTTTTGACATAGAAGAAACGATCATAGAAACTTCCCTTTTTGTCAACTGTTTTGTAGGCCAGTTTGTAGTGTAAATTCTAGTCAAAGGATTGATTTAAGTATCACTATTTCTAGTTGCTCGATCTCTTCTAATCCCATATCATCGCTGCTTGAGACATTAAAAATGCTGTATGATTAAGCCCTACGAGCTAATAAAAAACCTCCTACTTTGACTCTAGCTGGAGTTACTAAATGAATCAGGATGACGCTAACCTATTTAGTAAGGAAGAGATGCAGACCTTGAGGCTCTTTTTCTTGGATCAAGCTTGGCTAATTTTAGAGAGCGTTGACAAAAGTCTTGTGGCTTTAGAAGAGAACTCAGACGACAAAGAGGCTTTAGAGCAGATCCATCGGTCGCTTCATACCCTCAAAGGAGATCTCTACTCTATAGGTTTTTCAGAAATTGGCCACCTTGCTCACAGATTGGAAGATTTGTTGAAGTTTTTTCAAAGTGGTTCTGACAAAATAAAACGAGCAGCACTGGAAATGCTCATCTTTGGCATGGACTCTATGGGTAAGATGCTCCACAAAAAGCAACATTCGCTAGATGAAGAAGTGGAAAACCAAGCTTATCTAGAGAAAATAGAGCTATTTTTGAATGGCAACAGTAGTGAAAAGTTCTTTAATCAAGAACATTATATACCTAGCAAAAATAAACAAGCTTTACAGACTACAGACAAACTCCGTATTCCTATCTCGAAGGTAGATGCACTTTTTAAGATAGTAGATGAACTTATTGTCAACAGAGCAATACTTAACCAGATATGTAAAGGCATTTTGCAAGAATATCCTAATAGTCAGCAGATCGCACGTTTACAGGAAGTTGAGCTTCAATTGGGGCAGAAGCTTGGACAACTACAAGAGGCTACACTGAAAGTTCGTATGATGCAGCTTTCACAACTCTTTGCAGCTTTTTCTCGAATAGTGCGTGACCTTGCTAGAAGAAGTGGGAAACAGGTATCGCTAGAGATAGTTGGTGAAGAGACCGAGCTTGACAAACGAATTGCAGACGCTATTTATGAGCCTTTAATACATTTGCTTAACAATGCGGTTGATCACGGTATAGAGCCTTGTGATCAGCGTATACAGGCTGGCAAGCCAGCTTGTGGAAGGATATGCTTACGCGCTAGCCAACAGTCTGAGCAAGTAGTGATAGAACTGGAGGATGATGGTTGTGGAATAGACCTTGACGTTTTGAAAAAGAAAGCTCTCAGTCACGGTTACATATCGTTTACAGAATATAGTGAGATGGCCGACATCGATGCTCTGTCACTGGTCTTTCTGAGAGGTCTCTCTACTGCCGACAGGCTCACAGAGATTTCAGGGCGCGGCATAGGAATGGATGTAGTAAAAGATGTGGTTGAGAGACTAAGTGGAAAGATTGAAGTTAGTAGCTTGCTTGGACAGGGAACACGCTTCACCATTCATCTACCTATAACACTTGCTTCGCTTAAGTCTCTACTTTTTAAGGTAAACGAGAATCTTTTCGCACTTCCTGTCAAGAACATACGTGAAATAATCAATACCAAAACTTTTCACTTTGAAGATGGTGCCAAGCAGGTGACACTTCACAACCAGACTTATCGGCTAATAGATCTTAGAGATCTGGTCTATACAGAGTCTGATAAAGACCAACCAAAGAACAGGTTTTTGCTGGTTTTGGGAACAGGTGGTGAAGAAAATTCTGCTATTTTGGTTGACGAGTTACTAGGTGAGTGTAAAGTAGTTGTAAGAACGGTTGAGCAAGATTTACGGTCGGTAGTTAGTACAGTTTCCGTTTTGACTGATGGGCAGATAGTTAGACTACTCAATATAGACCTATTACTGCAAAACAGAGAACAACAGGCAAGAATTGTCACAAACTAGTGCTGAGTCAAGAGAAGAGGCTATGGTAGATAAAAAGTTTCTTATAGTTGATGATTCTGCAGCGATGCGCCAGTTACTGATAACAGCCATTAAAAAGCTCGATGCTATTAAACAGTTGACAGTAGTTGAGGCTATGGATGGCCAAGATGCTTTGAGAAAATTCCAAGATGATCTCTTTGACATAGTGATAACGGATGTAAAAATGCCAAATATGGATGGGCTGAGTTTTATAGAAAAGATAAGAAGAGAGCTTGGAAACAGAACCATTCCGATAGTCATTATCAGTACGAAAGGTGATGAGTCAGATATTGAGCGTGGCATCAGGGCTGGAGCCAATGCCTATCTGCTCAAACCTGTCTCTATAATAAGGCTGAGAGAGATAGTTACCAAGCTGGTGGATCTACAGTAGTTTAAAAACTATTTGCGGACAGAAATCTTTTTAAGATATCCTTTTGCGTTTTTTTGGTTATACTTCAAAAAACCTGCTTTATTTCCCGGAGGAGATCATGATTGTTGAGCACAGGGGCAAGCGGCCTAACATCCATCCTTCTGCTTATGTTGCTCCCAACGCTGTAATTTCAGGTGATGTTACCATTGATGCTGATGCAAGAGTTCTTTACGGAGCAGTAGTCACTGCAGAAGGTGCTCCTGTTCGTGTTGGTAAAGGCGTAGTAATAATGGAGAACGCTGTAGTTCGAGCATCTGGTGGTAAGTCCAAACAGTTCCCTACAACAATAGGCGATTACGTCTTAATTGGCCCCACGGCCTATGTCTCTGGAGCAACACTCGAATACAGAGCCTTCATTGCTACTGGGGCTATAGTGTTTAACGGGGCTATAATTGAGCGCAATGCTGCCGTGACTATGGGGTCGATAGTGCATGTACAGACTAGAGTTCCTGCTGAATCTGTAGTTCCTATTCATCACATTGTTATTGGTGACCCGTGTAAACTCTTTTCACCAAACCAAGCCGACGAGATTATTGATGAACTGATGAAGAGAAACTTTAGAGAATATGTCTTCAATCTGAGTGACCACGATATTCTTGCCGAGCGCTACAGCCGTAGTCTTGGTACTCATCTACAAGACAAAGTTCTACAAGCTCTTTCTAAAGACTGAAAATAGTGGGTGTTTTGATGACTGTCTTTAAAAAACACGTCTTTGTTTGTGTAACTGGCAAAACTTGTCCTCTTCAGGGTAGCACAGAGCTTGTTGATAAAATGAAAGATCTTGTTAGAGACTATGGTCTCAAGAAAGAGATGAGAGTCAACAAAGCTGGGTGTTTGGGGCAGTGTGGTTCAGGCCCTATGGTTGTTGTATATCCGGAAGCAGTCTGGTACGCTTTTGTCCAGACTGCTGATGCTGAGGAGATAGTTCGTAGCCATTTGGTTGAAGATAGACCTGTTGAGAGGCTTATCTACAAACCAGAGCCAAAAAAGTAAGGGAATTATTACGGAGGCTCAACAAGGCTCAGAGAGACTCGGATGTCAACTAGGCTATTAACGAGATAATTCTTTTCAGACTGTTTTTTTATGGATATCCAGACTCCTCTTGGTGAAGGTACTCTTATAAATGAACGTTACAGAGTCGTTAAAATATTATATTGTGGTAAATTATAAAGAGTCTATTTATTCAAAAAACCAAAACATAAAAATAAGTTTTGGGCCGTTAAAAAGATATTTCTCAAACAGTCTTAGAAGTTT
>JAEUQL010000205.1 GCA_016789295.1 Blastocatellia bacterium
ACCCCCCAACTCCTATAACTATGTCTGGTCTGATGCGACTAAGTAGAGACCAGACTTGAAGAAAACTTGCTGGTAGCATCAGCAGTGACTTTATCTGTTTGCCTACAGAAACATTCTTTAGTCCTGCTACTTTGATAAGCTCCAATTTGAATCCTTCACGAGGAACTATCTTTGTCTCAAGACCTTGCGCTGTACCTACAAAAACTACTTCTGCCTTGCTATCACGCTGCTGAAATTCTTTAGCAATAGCTACACCTGGAAATATATGTCCACCAGTTCCACCACCTGCAACAATAACTTTCAACTATTACTCCACCTCAACTATTACTCTGTCTCCACATGGTGCGATATGTTCAAAAGTGCTCCTGCAGCTATCAGACTTACTACTAGTGAAGTTCCGCCATAACTTATAAAAGGTAGAGGTATCCCTTTTGCTGGAACAAGGCTTAGAACAACACTAACATTAAAAAGTGCCTGAGCCACAAGCATTGCTGTCAAACCTGTTGCCAAAAGAGTTCCAAAGCTCTCTTCTGATCGACGAGCTACTCTGAAACCACGCCAAAGTAGCACCAGAAACAACATCACAACAGTTGATGCGCCTACAAGGCCAAGCTCTTCACCAACTACAGAGTAGATAAAATCTGTATGTGCTTCTGGCAAGTAGAACATCTTCTGCTTACCTTGTGACAGACCTGCGCCATTTACCCCACCGCTACCTATTGCAATCAAAGATTGTACTACTTGAAAACCTTCATCTCGTGCATACTGCCAAGGATCTAGAAATGCTTTTAGCCTCTCCAATCGATAAGAGACGTGGAAAAGCTGCCAGTAGAGAAGTGGTAACACTGGCAAAGCACAGATAGCTAAATACCTAATAGGTACACCCGATATGGTCAGCATCAAAGCAGTAACCAAAGCTATGACAGCAGTGGTTCCAAGATCCTTGCCTGCCAGTACAAGAGCCATAACAATTCCAGAAACTACAACACAAGGTATAAAGGTCTGCTTGACACTCTTTATCTTATCAGCTCTTTTGTTTAAGTAGTAGGCTAAAAATAGCACTACAGCAAGTTTTGCCATCTCCGAAGGTTGAAAAGAAAAACCTGGAAGACGAATAAACCTATGAGTTCCTTTTGTTGCTGGCAAAAATAGTACTGCTAGCAGTGTCACCAGACTCAAACCAAGTAAGCCATAGACTACTGCAGGCTTCTTCAAGTGTTCGTAGTCAAAGCTCATCAAGGCTAGCATCAAACCAATCCCTACTACTGCTGCTACAGCTTGCTTGATCAAAAAGTAGTATTGGTTGTCATACACCTGTTGTGCCATGATTGCAGACGCACTGTATACCATCACTATTCCAAAAAGGACTAGGCCAATGGTTGTCGCAAGTAAGATTCTGTCTGCGGACTGCGTCTTGGTCACTTTTTATCTCCTAGATTGCTAGGTAATACTAACCATTTCTCTACTCAAAGCTTCTACTTCTTGCTTAAAAATATCTCCACGCTGTTCAAAATTTTCGAACATATCGTAGCTTGAACAAGCTGGTGCAAGTAGGACTGTATCTCCAGAAGAAGCTGCTTCAAAACTCTTCTTTACTGCATCTTTCATCGATGTGCTGCGATGCAAATTCACTACCCCATTCAGTGTAGCTTCAATCTTATCACTGGCTGCACCTATCAAAACTACTCCCTTAACTCGTTCTCGAATGGGTGGTATCAGTGGAGTATAACTACCACCTTTGTCTTTTCCACCAAGTATCAAAATCAAGTTTCCTGAAAATGCTTCAATAGCTTTAACTGCTGCATCAACACTTGTTGCTTTTGAATCGTTGATGAATTTAACACCTTTGATTTCAGCAACAGGTTCGAGTCTATGTGCTACTGGTCGAAACTGAGCCACACTTCTCTGCATAGACTCTATTGCTACTCCGGCTACCAGAGCCACAGCCACAGCAGCCATCACATTTTCGATATTGTGACTACCTTGCAGAGGAATTTTTGAAACATCAATTAGAGGAACCTCTTTTCCATTGTTATTCCTATAAACTATCTTTCCATTTTGCAAAAAGACACCTTCTGGCAGCTCTTTCAAGCGACTAAAGAAGATCTTCTTCGCAGGTGTCGAACTGGCCATCTGACTCACTATTTCACTGTCAGCATTCAGGACAGCAAAGTCCGAATCTTGCTGATTGAGAAAGATCCTTCTTTTTGCTTCTGCATAATCTTCAAAAGACCTGTACCTGTCTAAGTGGTTTGGAGTAATGTTAAGTAGCACTGCTACTTTTAACTTCAGATCTTCTGTAGCTTCAAGCTGAAAGCTGCTAATTTCAATGGTGACAAAACCATCTGATCTGGAATCTGCTGCAAGGCTTATTAGAGGTATTCCTATATTGCCTCCGACTTGTGTATAAAGTCCAGATTCAGCAAGTATCTTTCCAACAAGGGTTGTGGTAGTTGTCTTACCATTTGAGCCTGTAATACCAATGAGCGTTCCTTTCAGAAACTTTGCTGCAAGTTCAACTTCACCAAGTATCTTTTTTCCTGCAGCTTTTGCTCTTGCAAGAGGAGCTATGTCAAGCGGCACTCCAGGGCTGACAACTATCAGATCAGCATTCATCAGTGCATCATCACTATTTTTTCCTGTCTCTAGCGTGACTCCCATTTGACGTAGCAAAGCAGATTCTTGCTGCAACTTTTCTGCTGGCTTGCTATCACTGACCAATACTTGTGCGCCACGTGCAGACAGGAACTCTGCTGCAGCCAGCCCGCTCTTTGCCATGCCAATGATAGTTATCTTTTTACCAGTTACTTCCATATAGAATTTAGCGCAACTTCAAAGTTGCAAGTCCAAGTAGCGCAAAAAATATCGCTAAAATCACAAACCTAAAGACAATCTTTGTCTCTTTCCAACCCATCAACTCGAAGTGATGGTGTAGAGGAGCCATTTTGAAGATTCGCCTTCCACCTGTCATTTTATAGAACCCTACTTGCATCATCACTGAAAGAGCTTCCATTACAAAAACTCCACCAATAAGCACAAGCAGCATCTCCTGTTTAATGATCACTGCAACAGTGCCAATGCTTCCTCCAATGCTCAAGCTGCCAACATCGCCCATAAAAACTTCAGCAGGAGGTGCATTGAACCATAAAAATCCTAAACTTGCACCTCCAAGAGCGGCACAGAAGATTGTTACTTCTTCAACTCTTGGATTAGGTACTAGACCCAAATACTGCGCATGGAGAACGTGACCAGTGACATAAGTGCAAGCTGTGAGAGCTGCTACAGTCACAAACGTAACACTGATTGCTAGGCCATCCAATCCATCTGTCAAGTTCACAGCATTTGAAGATCCTGTAACTACAAGCCAAATGAAGACTGCATAAAGCGGCCACCAAAGTTCTTGTCTAAATATCTGCATCTTCAGAAAAGGGACGCTCAAGACCGTTGAATAGTCGCTAAGGTAGAGTGCTCCTATGATGACCCCACAAGTAATGAGCTGAAAAGCCATCTTCTGTTTTCCTGTCAGTCCAAGGTTATGTTTGCGAGCTACTTTATAGTAGTCATCTGCAAAGCCTATTGCTCCAAATGCAACCATTGCAAAGACTGAGATCCAGACATTTAAATTTGCTAAATCTCCCCAAAGAAGCGTTGAAGTGACTACTGAAGCTATCAGCAAAACGCCTCCCATGGTGGGAGTGCCACGTTTTGCTTGATGAGAACGTGGGCCTTCTTCACGAATCTGCTGGCCTATCTGAAAATCTTTGAGCTTTCTGATCATATAAGGTCCGATCAAAAGGCTCATCAGTAGGGCAGTCAATGCCGCTATCGAAGTCCGAAAAATGACATATTCAAAAACGCGCAGCCACGACAGTGAATCGTGAGCTTGTCTTAGAACGTTGTATAGCAAATAGTAGAGCACTATGCCCCCGCTCCCTTTTCAATTTCAAATCTCTTTTTAATAGCTTCAACTATTATATCTGTTTTAACACCTCTTGATCCTTTAACAAGGATCAAATCACCTGGCCTAACCCTTTCAATGATAGGTTCTATAGCTTCTTCTGAAGAGTTAAAAAAGAGTAACTTTTCTGCTGCAATACCGTTTTCTTTTGCTGCTTCTATCGTATGTTTTGCATCACCCTGTATACCTACAAGCAAGTCTACTGATATGTTAGCAGCATCTCTTCCAGCTTCACGGTGTAGTTCAACCGATTGTTGGCCGAGTTCGAGCATTTCACCTGTAACAATGATCTTGCGTGCAAATCCCGTTGCTTGCCCTATGGTCTTTATCATCTGTTTCAAAGCGTCAGGACTAGAGTTATATGAATCGTCAACAAGTGTAAATCCTTTGTCAAACTTGACTACATCCATTCTATGCTTTGCTGGACGTGCCTGCCTTAATTGTGATGCAATCTCTTCTGGAGATAATCCAAAATGATGTCCAACTGCTGCAGCAACAAGTGCATTGTAGAGCACGTGCCTACCAGGCAAAGGAAGATAGGCTATGGTGCTACCCGAAGGTGTCACAAGATGAAACTCTGTGCCAAATAAGCTGCTTTCTTTCAGTTCTACTGCTCTGATATCAGCCTCACTCTCAATTCCAAACATCAAAATCGACCCAGAGTGCTTGCTTCTCATAGCTCTAACAAAGCTATCATCATTATTCAATACAGCCGTACCGCCTGGTTTAAGTCCTTCAACAATCTCAGCTTTTGCTTCGGCTATCGCTTGCTGACTTCCCAGAAACTCTATGTGTGCAGTTCCGACATTGAGCACAGCAGCAATATCGGGTGGAGCAATATGGCAAAGTCTTGTAATTTCACCTTTACTACTCATGCCCATTTCAAGAACTGTAAAATCAAAATCTGTTGCCTTTTGACCTCGGCTCTCCATTTGCAGAACTGACAAAGGGAGTCCATAGGCATTGTTGAAGTTGCCACTAGATCGCATTACAGATCCTTTTGCTTCAAGAACCAGTGACGTAAGCTCTTTAGTAGTTGTTTTACCAGCACTTCCAGTTATACCTATTATTGGACGATTCCAAGTTTTAAGAAGATTTTTAGCTAAGTTTTGAAGTGCTTCAAGTGTATCTTCGACTCTAATAAGTCGATGAGCAACACGGTCTGTAGCCTGATATTGTTTGGAAACAACTGCTGCTATAGCACCTTTTTCAAAAGCCTTCTCTACAAACTCATGGCCATCAAACTTTTCACCTCTAATAGCAAAAAATATCTCCCTTTGGCCAATCGTGCGAGAATCAATACTGTAAGCAGCGACTTCCAGATCGTCATTGCTGGGCAGTGTTGAGTTTATAAGTTTTACAACTTCAGAGAGTTTCACTTCTACCTTCTTGCAGCCAAATGTCTTGCTCTAACTGCTTCAATTACTACCTCTTTGTCATCAAAGTGTAGCGTTTCGTTTTTGAGTATCTGGTAATTTTCGTGTCCTTTACCAGCAACTACTATCAAATCTCCAGGTTTTGCTTGATCTATAGCAAACTGTATAGCCTCTCTACGGTCTATTATCTTGTAATAGTTTTTATTTCCTAACTTTACACCAACCTCTGCCTGATCGATTATCTGCTCTGGGTCTTCACTTCTTGGGTTGTCGGAGGTGATTATTACTAAATCGCTCCCCTCTGCTGCTGCTTTTCCCATAAGTGGACGCTTGCTCTTGTCTCTATCTCCACCGCAGCCAAACAAGCAGATGATCCTACCGGTAACCAACTGACGAGCTGTTTCAAGTACATTCTTCAAAGCATCATCAGTGTGGGCATAGTCAACTACCACTGTAAACTCTTCTTCTAGAGGAACACGCTCGAACCTTCCAGGAACAGCACGAAGGCTTTCTATGCCTGCAGCTATTTTTTCAAGCTCAATTCCAAGTGAAAGTGCAGATGATGTTGCTGCCAAAATGTTATAGATGTGTGGTCTACCAACAAGCGATGATTTCGCTTCAAAGCTCCCTACAGGAGTTTCTACTTTCAAAAAAAGTCCATCCAAA
This sequence comes from Blastocatellia bacterium, assembly GCA_016789295.1. Classification (GTDB taxonomy): domain Bacteria; phylum Acidobacteriota; class Blastocatellia; order Chloracidobacteriales; family JADJPF01; genus JAEUQL01. Next base: position 6,001 of record JAEUQL010000205.1, read on the forward strand.
GAGAGTTTATGTTCTGTAGTGTATACTTTTGCCTCTCTATTCAACCCATAGGTAAAGATCTCTCCATCAAAGACTTCTGTCAGCCGTCTTCCATATGAACAATCGATATTTATTGCCGCTTTTGCTTTTTCTGTAGAAAGAGAACCATCAAAGAGACGGCGTTTGACTTGGAAGTAGTCTTCCATGTTTTTGTGATAGTCGAGATGATCCTGCGTTAGGTTAGTAAAAACTACAGAGTCAAATTCCAATAGGTCTGCTCGATGAAGGTCTATAGCGTGTGACGATACTTCCATGGCTGCTGCTCTACAGCCTGCGGTCACAGCTTTACGCAGGAACTTTTGGGTATCACTTGCTTCGCCTGTAGTTCTAGTGGCTTCTTGTTCTATTTCAGCTATGCGATTAGCAATAGTTGTTAGCATAGCCGATCTGCCAAAAGCTGCTTTGAGTATTGAATCGATCAAGTAGACTGTGGTTGTCTTACCATTGGTTCCAGTAACACCAACGAGCTTCAATTCACGGCTTGGATGAAAGTAGACAATAGCTGCTGCTTGAGCTAAAGCGCGGCGAGCGTTTTTAACTTGGAGCCAAGGCAAGGAGAAATTTTCAGGCATTTGATCTTCAGAGATAACAGCTATAGCACCTTGTCGTGCTGCGTCAAAGACAAAATCATTTCCATTGAGCTTCAGCCCTTTGATTGCAACAAACAGATCTCCCCTCATGCAGTCTTTGCTA
>JAEUQL010000206.1 GCA_016789295.1 Blastocatellia bacterium
CTTTGGTCACAGCACTGCAACAGTTTGATCGATTTTGCTGTCTGGAAACTTTTCTGCAAAAAGTTTGAAGAAGGCTATTGACAGCTTCAAACTTTAGACTTAGTCTAACGCCATGAAATTCGACATCATTTCCTTACTTGAGCAGCATGGGATACAGCCTTCAGCACAACGAGTGGCAGTTGCGCAGTATGTGCTGAGCACACAGGAACACCCATCTGCTGATCAAGTACTAGCAAGAGTTAGTTCGAAGTTTCCTTTTATATCTAGAGCAACCGTCTACAACACTCTCAACCTTTTTGTTGAAAAAGGGCTGCTCAAGGAACTAAACCTTGCAGAAGGAAAGGTAGTCTTTGATCCCAAGCTTGAACGCCACCACCACTTCATTGATGAGCAGACAGGAACGATATATGACATACCTTGGGATCTGGTCAGCGTCTGTAATATTGAGAGTTTGAAAGACTACGATGTCATTGATTATCAAGTAGTACTTAAAGGAAGAGTTAAAGCATAAAGAAGTAGAAAGCTTCTTCTTTTTTACAAAATGGTTAGACTTAATCTAAAAATAGAAATCGTTTAATTTATGGAGGATAGAGAATGTTAACAGTTGGTAGTAAATTTCCTGCATTTAGTTTGCAATCAGTAGTGAGTATAGACAAGGGCAAAGAATTTCAAGTAATCACAGAGCAGACATACGCAGGCAAGTGGCAAGTGATCTTCTTCTGGCCAATGGATTTCACCTTTATTTGCCCAACAGAAATTGCTGAATTTGGACGTCGTAATCAAGATTTTGCTGATCGTGATGCACAAGTACTTGGTGCTAGCACCGACACACACTTTGTGCACTTGGCTTGGCGCAATAACCACCCAGATCTCAAAGCTCTACCATACCCAATGCTTGCAGACACAAAGCGCGAACTTTCTACAGAGCTTGGAATCCTTCACAAGAGCGAAGGTGTAGCACTAAGAGCTACCTATATTGTTGATCCAGAAGGTGTTATACGTTGGGTCAATGTCAATGATCTTTCAGTAGGTCGCAATGTTGATGAAGTGTTGCGTGTACTGGATGCACTTCAAACAGATGAACTCTGCCCATGCAACTGGAAGAAGGGCGAGGCAACGCTTGGAGCTACTGCGTAATGAGTGAAATTGAAAGACTAAGAAATCGTCTTCCTGAGTCGGCAAAAGACATAAAACTTAACCTTCAATCGGTCTTTCAGACTACAACTCTGACTCAGACACAACTTTGGGGAACGGCCATAGCTTCGGCAATGGCTTCCCGCAATGCCGAACTGAGCCGAGCTGTTCTAGTTGATGCTCGTGCAATTGTTGATGCGGCAGTAGTTGAAGACGCTCTTGCAGCAGCAGCACTTATGAGCATGAACAATGTCTATTATAGATTTCGTCATATGGTAGGCAAGCAGAGCTATGAGGCCAAGCCTGCACGGCTCAGAATGAACTGGATAGCAAAGCCAAAAGGCAACAAAGCGGAGTTTGAGCTTTTCTGTTTAGCAGTTAGTGCCATAAATGGCTGTGAGCTTTGCATAAAGTCACACGAACAGGTAGTGACTAGTGGTGGTTTGACAGAAGACCAAGTGCACGATGCTGTCAGAGTTGCTGCAACCATTCACGCAGCATCGGTCTCCTTGGAAATCTCCACATTGCTAGAATAACCTCTTTTACTTTTGTAGGCAGAAGGTTCTCTTCTGCCTATCTTTGACACCTCTAAAACTTTCAACACCAAGAAGATATTTAAGGAGCAAAATAATGGAAAAACGTCGTCTAGGCAAAACAGACATGTATGTAAGTGTACTTGGCTTTGGTGGTGCAGAAATAGGCTTTGAATCGGCAACACCCGAAACAGTGGAGAAGCTCTTAAACAGTGCCCTGGATGCAGGTCTGAATCTGATAGACACAGCATCGGCATACTTGGAGAGTGAGATTCTTATTGGCAAAGCTGCTGCTAGGCGCAGGAAAGAGTACTACCTTTTAACAAAATGTGGTGCAACAGAAGGATTTACAAAAGCTGACTGGACAGAGGTTGGGATACTGAGTCATATAGAACAGAGTCTCAGAAATCTACAGACTGACTATCTCGACCTTATTCAACTCCACTCTTGCGCTGAAGACGAACTGAGAAAGGGTGATGTCATCAAAGCCCTTCAGAAAGCAAGGGAAAAAGGATATGCTAGGTATATAGGCTACAGTGGTGATGGAGAGGCTGCAAAATATGCTGTAGAGTCTGGAGCTTTCGACACACTCCAAACCTCGATAAGTATTGCTGATCAAGAAGCTTTGGATCTAACGCTTCCTCTCGCTCGTGAAAAGGGAATGGGAGTTATAGTCAAACGCCCTGTAGCAAATGCAGCTTGGAGAACGGGTCAGAAGCCCGAAAACTCTTATCATCATGAATACTGGGAAAGACTCAAAAAGCTTGACTATAGCTTTCTCAAAAAGGATCTTGCTACAGCAGTTGCAATAGCTTTGAGGTTTACTCTCAGTCAACCAGGTGTGCACACCGCAATTGTAGGGACGGCAAATCCAAACAGATGGCAAGAAAATGCAGAGCTACTTGAAGCTGGCTTACTTGATCATCAGCAGATAGAAGAGATTCGCAATCGCTGGAGAGAAGTTGCAGACAAGAGTTGGGTAGGGCAGGTTTAATAGGGGTTCTATCCCCTAAACTTTTTGATTCCCATTGCTTTCAGTCGAGAGGATAGCGTTGTTGGCTTCATTTTGAGTAGTTGAGCCGCTCCACCTACACCATAAATTTTCCAATCGGCAGCCTTAAGTGCTGCCAAAAGGTTCTCCCTTTCTCTCTGTTGCCATTCTTGTTCTGTAACAAAAGTTGTAGCCCCAGGAGCTTCATCTGGAATCATTTCAAAAGAACCTTCTCTATTTTCATTAGGAATTATCAGATTAAAATTTAGTGGTTGTGTTCCACAACGTGATAGGATCATTGCTCGTTCAATGACATTCTGAAGTTCACGGACATTGCCAGGCCAACTGTAGCTCTTCAACATCTCCATCTGCTGCTCTGAAACCTTCAACCTTCCACATTTGGCTTGTAGACTTGCTTGTTTAATAAAGTAACTGACCAGAAGTGGAATATCTTCTTTCCTTTCTCTCAAAGGGGGAACTTCTATAGGAAAGACGCTCAAACGAAAGAACAGATCTTGACGGAAATTTCCAGCCGTAACTTCTCGTCTTAAATCACGATTGGTTGCAGCAACAATTCGAACATTCACCTTTCTAGTTCTATCTTCACCCACACGCTCAAAAGTTCCTTCCTGTAACACACGCAGCAATTTACTTTGTAGCTCTAGTGGAATTTCACCAACTTCGTCAAGAAAAAGTGTCCCTCCATCGGCTAACTGAAAGCGGCCAATTCGATCTCTGACAGCTCCGGTAAAAGCCCCACGCACATGGCCAAAAAATTCACTTTCAAAAAGTTCTCGTGCTATCGAGGCACAGTTGACTTTAACTAGAGGCTGTTTAGCACGTTTACTTCGGTCGTGAATAGCACGAGATATCAATTCTTTGCCTGTACCAGATTCTCCCAGAATAAGTACACTTGCCTCAGTTGGTGCAACTAAAGTTATCTGATCTAAAAGTTTCTTTAGAGATTGACTCTGTCCAATTATCTCTCCAAAAGATAGTTCTTGCCGCATCTGCTCTTTCAAGTAGTCATTTTCTAAGCGAAGCTGTTCTCGTAGCTGCTCGATTTCAGAAAATGCGCGACTATTGGCAATAGCAACAGCAGCGTGGTCGGCCAGCATTCGTAGCCATACAAAATCGCTTTTGGTCAAAAAGCTCCGACTAAAAATTGCAATTACTCCTAGAATTTCGTTACGAAAGATCATTGGCTGGCCAGCAAAAGAGGTTATTTCTTCGCGCTCTGCCCATTTTGGCTGAGCAATCCAGGTGCTGTCCTGTCTTATATCTGGAAGAAATATAGGAACGCCCGTTGTGCCAATCTGGCCTATCTTCATAGCACCTAGAGGAAAACGACGAAAGTCCCCATCCAATCGCGACCAATCCTCAACTCCAACCTTTAAAGAGGCTCCTTTGCTTGCTGTTAGGTGTAGACACTCTGTTCGATCCAAGCACTTCGGGCGCATTCGGCACTTTTGGCAGATGTCACCAGGCATCTTCAGCCAGATGCGCACCAGTGCAACATCAGGCTGCTCTACCAATCCAGAAACTATCTTCTTCAACACCTCTTCAACTGAACGCTCTTGAGCAATTGCCAAGGCCAAAGTCTGTAGCTGCTCTATATGCATAAACTTCTACTCTACGCGAAATTCCGTGCCCCACCAACAAGTTTATATTTCAGATTGTAGCAAAGCCAAATTTTGAAACAAATGGCTTAACTCTTTATTTATATGGGTTTTCCGTTTAGAAACCAACAGTGGCTTTCGTCTTCGGCCAAGACAAAACCTTTGACCGAGGTCTTCTGCCGAAGGGTGATAAAAGACATAATCATCTTAATTTTGTTAAAAATCTAACAGATCCTAATTCTATTCTGCCGCTACTCAAACTTTAAGACACGAACTTTCGGGCTAAGAAAACTATTTTTTCAGTAAATAACGAAGTTACGTTGTGCCATGTATAAGCCCATTTTTATATAAGTTATTGATTTTCAATAAGATAACTTAGTATGTCCAGTTTGGTACACCAACTGCAACTAAAGTAAGTGGACAAGATAAGATGTCAAATTAAAAACCTTTTACAGGAGAAGATATGCCAAGACTAAATGCTATAGACCCAAACACCGCCACAGGCAAAACCAAAGAACTTCTAGATGGAGTAAAAGCAAAACTAGGAGTAGTACCTAACTTGATGCGAACATTTGCTAACTCAACAGCAGTATTAGAAAGCTATCTCAATTTTAGCGGCTCATTGGCTGGTGGATTACTAAGTCCAAGACTGCGAGAAGAGATTGCACTAGTAGTTGCAGAGGCTAACAGTTGCCAATACTGCCTGTCAGCACATACAGTTATCGGCAAAATGGTTGGGCTATCAGAATCTGAGATTACATCTAGCCGACAAATATACTCACATGATGCTAAAGAAGATGCTGCATTGAAGTTTGCCTATCAGATTGTTCTCAAGCGCGGTGAGATCTCTGATGCTGAATTTCGGGCGGTACAAGATGCTGGGTTTACTGAAGGTGAGATTGCCGAAATAATAACCAACGTAGCTCTTAATATATTTACAAACTACTTCAACCATATTGCACAAACCGAAGTAGATTTTCCAAAAGTCAGTTTTGGTGCAAAAGCTGGCAACTGAAAACACTAGAACACAAACATTGGAAGTACAGGTGAAAGGATAATGGATCTATGAAAGCAGCAATCATTGTTTTTTCCGACCCAAAGTCGGGTTCAGAAGAAGCTTTGGGTCGGCTTTTCAACGCACTGGCAACTGTTTACGATTTCAAGCAACGTGGAGAAGAAGTTACTCTACTTTTTCAAGGTGCAGGCACACGTTGGGCTGGGGAACTGGTCAAGAAAGACCATCCAGCATATGAGCTATTTACTTCTGTGAAAGATAAAGTAGCTGGAGTCTCTTGTGGTTGTGCAGATGTCTTTGGTGCTAGAGAAGGTGTAGAGCTATGTGGACTAGAGCTTATAAAAGATAATTCTGTTCCAAATACTTCTGGTCTTCCTAGCTTAGCAAAGTTATTAGCAGAAAGTTACACTATACTAACATTCTGATTTCTTACTATTCGAGTTATTGTAGGAAGCAAGAGCAAGGTGAAATAGTTATTGCTTCCTACTTTTTCGAGATGGGAAATAATTTATGGCCAAGAATTTTTCAGAAATAGCTTTCACCAGTAGTGTAAAAGCAGAGCAAGAAAAATATGGCTCGCGCAGATCCTACGCACGAATGGAAAAGATAGAGCGTGGTACAGAGTTTAGCTTTGCTGAATCGGATTTTATTGCTGAAAGAGATAGTTTCTATTTAGCCACTGTTGGTGAGAATAATTATCCATATGTACAGTTTCGTGGTGGCTCAAAAGGGTTTTTAAGAGTGTTGGATCAAAAGACGCTTGCTTTTGCAGACTTTCGAGGTAACTTGCAATACATCAGTGTAGGTAATTTGAAAGCAAACAATAAAGCCGCTCTTATACTGATCGACTATCCACGACGTCAAAGACTCAAAATCTACGCAGAAATAGAGATAGTGGATGCAGCAGATCAACCAGAACTGATTGCACAACTGGAGGAACCTGATTATAAAGCAGTGATAGAGCGTGCAATGGTGTTGCACTTAGAAGCTTTTGACTGGAACTGTCCGCAACACATTACACCAAGATACACAATAGAAGAGATAAAAGAGTTGAATGCTCCTGTTTATGAACAGATGAACAGACTCCAAAATGAGATTGAAAAACTGAAGTCGGAGCTTGAAAAAAACAGAATAGGAAAGTAGATATTATGTCAGGAAACATTATTAAACCACCCTTTACACTTGAATCAGCCAGAGCCAAGGTTAAAGCTGCAGAAGATGCTTGGAACTCATGCGATCCAGAACGTGTTTCCCTTGCATATTCGCAAGATTCTAGCTGGCGTAATCGAACCGAGTTTTTTGTGGGTCGAGAAGCAATAAAAGATTTTCTGTGCCGCAAGTGGAGCAAAGAACTCGATTACCGTCTGATGAAAGAGCTTTGGGCATTTACTGACAATCGTATCTCTGTGCGCTTTGAGTA
>JAEUQL010000207.1 GCA_016789295.1 Blastocatellia bacterium
GTCGTGTGCAGTTACAACTTTGCCATCAGTCCATTTTGAATTTTTGCGAAGATGGAAGATCCATCGTTTTGCTTGATCGAGAGCTTCCCAACGCTCAGCTACACCAGGTTGTGGATCGAGAGTCTTTGGATTATAAGTTGTGAGTGGTTCAAGATAGCTAGTAATGATATTGAATTCAGGAACACCAGCCGTTTTGTGTGGATCGAATGAGCGCGGTTCTGCAGCATTCCAATAACGAAATACTTGTTCGGAGGGTGGCTCAGTCTTGCCAAAATAGGAAGAAGATGACATACACGAAACAGCAAGAAGAGCAAGTATAAGCAAAGAAAAGGTTACTTTTTTCATAAACAAGTCCTCGAAATTTTTACAGAAAAGCTCAAATCAGCATCTCTCTATACAGAATAAAAGCTGACCGAAGTTTCACCCTGTTTGACCAACCTGTAGTGCTGCATTCTACCTATAACTTCTGGAAGTTCCGACTTACTATAATGTTCAACCATCACTATCGCAGCAGAAGCAAGCAAAGCACTATTTGCTAGAAATTCTAGCACTGGCAAGTATATTTGAGATTTATAAGGTGGATCAAAGTAGACAATATCAAAAACAGAACCTTTAGTATTCAGCCTCTTTAGACCAACTAAAGCATCTGTAGATAATATTTCTACGGCTGCATCAATTTTACAGCTATTGAGATTTTCATAAATCACTTTTAGAGCTTTGCGTGAAGATTCAATGAGAGCAACTTCCAGAGCACCTCGACTAATAGCCTCTATAGTCATAGCTCCAGAGCCAGCACATATATCAAGAAAGCGTGCATTCTCTATTCTTGGAGCAAGTATATTAAAAATAGTCTCTCGTAATCGGTCAGAAGTAGGTCTGACATCGATCCCTGCAACTGTGCGAAGAGTTCTTCCTTTGTGTTTTCCTGCTATTACGCGCATAAATCTACATCTGCTCTGCTATAATCTCCACTCAATTTTTCATACATTTTACACTCTGGAGGCAGATTTATGACCACATCGCTCGTCTATAGTTTCTCATATCTCAAACACGAAACGAGCGAGCACCCAGAGCGTGGTCTGCATCCCGAACAGCCGGAAAGGGTTGCAGTAATAGTTCGTGAACTTAAGCACTGGCACGACATACACGACAAGCTCCTCTGGCTCGAACCTAGACAAGCAGTTGCTCAAGATATTCTCAGATGCCACACACAATCACACTATGACACTGTTTATGCTGCTTGTGAAAGAGAGCTTGGATCGCTCGATCCAGATACGACGATCTCCAAAGATTCGTTTGAAGTCTCATTACTTGCTGCTGGGGGAGTCTTAGAAGCTGTAGATGCTCTCTTTTCCCAGCGTTCACAAAACGCTTTTGTAGTTGCTCGTCCACCAGGACATCACGCTACACAAGAAAAAGCTATGGGTTTCTGCCTTTTTAACAATGTAGCTATTGCAGCACGCTATGCTCAAGAAAAACATAATATTGATCGTGTGATGATAGTTGATTGGGATGTGCACCACGGAAACGGAACACAGGACATATTCTATAAAGATAGCTCCGTCTTCTTTCTTTCACTACATCAATATCCACACTATCCTGGAACTGGAACGAGCAGTGAAGAAGGCGATGGAACAGCCCGTGGCTACACGATAAATGTACCTTTGAGGGCAAAAACTTCTGCCAAAGATTATCGCGCAGCCTTTGAAACAGCTTTAGAAAAAGCTCTCAAAAAGCTACATCCAGAACTTATCATCATCTCTGCTGGATTCGATTCTCATAAACTCGATCCACTAGGGGATTTTATGCTTGAAAACGAAGACTTTGTCTGGATGACCAGAAAGCTTCAGCACGTAGCTGAGAAGTACTCTGAGGGACGTATAGTCTCAGTATTAGAAGGTGGTTACAACCTACGCACACTTGGATCGACTGTAGCTTCTCACATTGAAGCATTAACTGAGTTTTGATCAAATGAGCAAAAGAGAAGCCACAAAGTTTTTGGCTTTGTGGCTCAGCAATGTAGTGTGATAGTAATATAGTAGCGCATACGGGACTCGAACCCGTGGTCTCAGCCTTGAGAGGGCTGCGTGTTAACCGACTACACCAATGCGCCGTTTTATTGTGAATACTGCTAAAGCGAGAAAGCAGCATACTAGCCAATAAAGGCTGCACTGTCAAGACATAAATTTCGATCTCTGGTTTCTATTACATCTTGACCGAGAGCTTATCAGATAAGACTCATCCAAGAAGTCGGTTCACAGTCTAGCTAAAAAGCTGGATGCTATGCTAATCTCTCTACTGATTAATCAGTCAATTTGCCTGTCAATTCTGATCTATATATATATAAGACTTTTAAAATACCTTAATGAATTGGGTATCGATTTAGAAGGAGTGTAAAAATGTCATCGAAAGCAGATATTGGCCGTTTTACGGCTGCAGGTGGAGGCAGTTCTGCCAAAGAGAGCCTGGCCAGCAAGCCGGAACTAGTTCATTTGCTCCCTGCACTGATAACATCTGTTGCTGCAGTTGGGTTGATACTTGCACGATATCAAGGCTCAACGCTGAATGTACTTCGTGAGGGGAGCTTAACCAATCTTGCACTCATATCCTACATTGCATCTTCGCTTCTATTTGGAATGTACCTGATAGGACGTGAACCGTTGATGAGAAAGATGGGAATGTGGGCAATGGGTCTTGCATTCACTTTCAACTTTGCTGCTTGGGGAGTGAGATGGATAGAGTATATTGACCACATAAAGATGCAAGGTGATATGTCAGCCCTATGGCCAACACTACCTTGGACGGAAAAAGTCAATCATACCTTTCCACTTTCCAACCTCTACGACATTACGCTTGGGCTGACAACCTTTCTTGGCCTCACATCGGTGATAGTTGGTACACGCAAAAAGTATGATTTTCTCGGCTCAGTGACAACACCTGTAGCTGCACTTTTTTTGACTTTGGCAATTTTTCTGGGTAACAATATCACTACACTTCAACCAATTTTGCGCAGCTACTGGAGACCAATTCACGTTGGTGTTGCAGCTCTCAGCTACGGCGTTTGTGCAGTCACTTTTGCAGTAGCCATCCTCTACTTACTTAAAGACAATGTAAAGATCGAGCGTGTAGCACTTGCAATCTCTGTAGTAGGTCTTAGCACATATCTACTGATAGCGGGCATGTTTGGCAACTTCTCACTATTTTCTGGTACTTTTGGCATGAATATAGTGATGGCAGGAAGCATGGGTGAAGCTCCTATCCGCTTCTCTGCTGCCCGTGGTGACTTTATGACTGTAGAGTTTCCATTTATTGGCAGGATGATACAGCTTGTTGTACTACTGTTTTTGGGTTCTACAGCACTCTACATAAAAGATGCTTTCATAGGTGAAGACGCAAAACTCAGATCTATTGCCAACAAATTATTTACTGTTGCAGTACTTGTTCAGATAGTTGCTGTTGGTCTTCTCTACTACCAGATGAAGACGGCTTCAGACCTGAGCTTATACGTACCTGATTCTCAACTTCCCAAGATGGCGGCTTTGATGAATGAAAATGAAGGCCATGCACACGAACACGGCGAAGGTCAGCACAACCATGCAATGGCAACTGCAGAAGATGCAAAGCAAGCTATTCAAAGAATGTCTTCAAACATGAAAGTCAGTTTTGCTTCCAACCCTGTAGTCAGTTCAAGCTTCTTTGTAATAATCGTTGGAGGTCTCTTCTTCTTCCTCTTCAAATTTAGAGGTGATTCTATCATTAAGAATCTCCCTGCACTTGAAGTACTTGACGATCTGAACTATAAGCTTGTATCGGTCTGTTTCCCTGGCTTCACACTTATGCTCATCTTGGGTGCCGTTTGGGCAAACGAATCTTGGGGAACCTACTGGAGTTGGGATCCAAAAGAGACTTGGGGGCTTATTACTTGGATAGCCTATGCAGCCTTTCTGCATACACGTTTCACACACGGCTGGAAAGGTCGTCGCTCTGCATACTTTGCAATACTTGGCTTCCTTTTCATGCTATTTACTTATCTTGGTGTGAGCTACCTATTGCCAGGACTTCACTCCTACGCATAAGTTTGAAGTTTGATTAAAGTTTTTCAAATGGCCAGGATCATCTACTCCTGGCCATCTCCTTTTTAGAACATACTTTAAGATATGAAGATATTCTACACAGACACATATAGGGTAGATCTGCCAGATGGACACCGTTTTCCGATGGAGAAGTATAGACTGGTCAGGCAAGAACTTATAGAAAGATCTGTTCTTGACGAACAAGATCTGTTTCAAGCTGAAATTCCTCCCAGAGATACTTTGCTTCTTGCTCACACTGCACGCTATGTTGATGCTGTGTGCAGTGGAACTTTAAGCAAGAATGAGGTTAGGAAAATAGGTTTTCCTTGGAGCCAGTCGCTCGTCATACGCTCACTCGCTTCTGTTGGTGGAACAGTCTGTGCAGCAGAAGAAGCATTAGAGAATGGGGTTTCGGGATGCCTCGCAGGTGGAACACACCACGCTTTTGCAGATTCTGGAGAAGGTTACTGTGTGTTTAATGACATAGCTGTCGCAGTTACATACCTATTTAAGAAAGAAGCTATTAGACGCGCTGCCATAATAGACCTTGATGTTCATCAAGGCAATGGCAATTCCTCAATACTAGGTGATCGTGAAGACGTTTTCATATTCAGTATGCATGGCGAAAAGAATTACCCTTTTCAAAAAGTTCCTTCAACCATAGACATAGGTTTAGACGACAATACTGGTGATGAAGAGTACTTAAGACTACTTAGTGAAACCCTTCCTAAAGTTCTTGATTTCCAACCAGATATAGTCTTCTATCAAGCTGGAGTAGATCCTCTCAAAGAAGATCTGCTAGGCAGGCTTGCACTTTCAAAAGAAGGGCTTGCCCAGCGCGATAGAATAGTTATTTCAGAATGCAAAAAACGCTCTATCCCTATTTCACTATCGCTTGGTGGAGGTTACGCAAAACCTATTCACCTAACTGTTAAATCACATGTAGAAACATACAAAGTAGTCAAAGAAGTTTTCTAACAAGAAGCTTTACTCAGCATCTCAGGTACTATAATGGATCAGGCATTTGTCGAAAAAATCTATAAGCAACAGCAACCTTTGTACGCTTCCTTGCAAACCAGTGTAATGAATGAACTTGAATCACCAGAACTTCTTAATTACAGTGGGGCAAATATTTATCGTGTTAGTAGTCGCATAAAAACACTGGATAGTGTGTTAGGTAAAATAGCTCGCCGAAAACTAAATTTTGACAAAGACTCACTGAGCAAAATAGATGATATTGTTGGAGCAAGAATAGTCTGCATGTTTCAGGAAGATTTAGAGCGTATACACCAGTACATCAGTTCTTCTGGTGCATTCAAGCTCTGTGCATTACCCGAAGCCTATGTGTGGGATGGAATGGAGTGGGTAAGTAGTGAAGAGTTCTCTATAGAACGCAAAAGTTCTGGATATGGAGCCATACACTACATAGCACAACTTAACACTGAAATTGTTGGTGAACATAATCCCATTGGTAGTATAAAGTTTGAACTTCAGGTAAGAACATTGATGCAAGAGGCTTGGGCTGCCCTTGAGCATTCTGTAGGCTATAAAAACAGCATCCCTGATAGAATCAGAGGCTATTTTGATTCTGCCGCCGATCTGTTAGGGCTTATTGATAGAGCTTTTCAGCGTCTCAAAAACGAAAGTAATAGACTGCAGAAGGAGATAAGCGAAGAGCAGTTAAATGATGGACAGCAGATAAATTTCTACACCCTTAAACAGTTGGCTCAAGAACATTTCAAAGTAAAACTTGCTGGTAGAAGCTTTAGCAAACTACTAAAACACCTGATCGAAAGCCCTATAAAGACTGTAGAGATGGCTAGAAAGATTCTCAATACACCACTCTACACAGAAAGTGTAGATGCAGTCTATAAAAACTATATGATGCGTTTGCCGGAACCAGAAGATTTTCTTTACTGGCTGCCACTTTATAACAATAGCTACAGTCAGGTACAGTTAGAATCAGCTATAGAAAAACGACTTTTCCAAACACCTGAATATAGAAAGATACATGCAAAAAAGCTGCTTATTGAAACTTTGAGAGTACTAGATCAGTCCACACTGGCCGGCTCTATAGAAAAAGCTACAAGTGTCAGCATTGTAGATAGAGACGTCTGCATAGAGATAAGTATCGAAGAGTCTGGGTTACTTTATGAGCAACGAGAGAAGCTGCTCTACAGTTGCAGACAGTGTTTTGGACCAGTGCTGCAGGTCTACATTACTACTGCGTCTTAAAAAATGGCTACTTCAGCAATAAGCTTATAGTTCTATTTGTTGCGTTGAGTGTTGCACGAACAGCCGCTTCTAGTTCAGACGAGGTGATGTGAGAAGCACCAAAAAGCTCCATAGACTCCCCAACAGGCTTAATGAAATAGTCGGTCTTTAAAAGCACCACAACAAACTTACTTTCATCTTCGCCCATATTCCTAACGGAAACTTGACTTATCTCAAATTGAACGCGACGAGTCAAAGATGTATATATTGCTTCTATAGTAGCCTGAACAGATGCTCTTCTTTGCGCATCTAGATTACTATCAGAAGTCACGCTACCAGTAAATGTTCCTGTTTGGCTTTCAAGAACAACTTTAATCTCCACATTTCCATCTTCAAGTGGTACTGAAACTACCTGTTTG
>JAEUQL010000208.1 GCA_016789295.1 Blastocatellia bacterium
TGGTTACCGTTATTGCGGTGCGATTTTTCATCCCCGCAATCAATTGCCGGGTTTTCAAATCGCAGGGATCTATAAAAGGCAGTACAAACGGCGATCTTCAACCAGCACACAAGCGTTACAAAGGTTAATATGCAGAACTTGCAGGAGGAATGATGGAAAGAAAAAAAGTAGGTATTTTGGTGTTTCCAAATGTTGAAGTATTAGATTTCTGTGGTCCGTTTGAAGTCTTTTCAGTAGTACGTCTTGACGAAGAGAAGCGCAGGGTTGAACCTTCGCCATTTGAAGTTTTTTTGGTAGCCGAGAGTTTAGAAGTAGTAACGGCGGCCAATGGCCTCAAAGTAGTTCCTGATTACACTATCGATAACTGTCCAATTTTAGACATTCTGGTGGTTCCTGGTGGTTGGGGTGTTCGTGCTGCAATAGAGAACAGCAAGATTGTTGATTGGGTAGCAAAGCAGGGAAAAGCTGTAGAGACTCTAACATCTGTCTGTACAGGTTCAGTGCTACTTGGACGTGCAGGACTACTCGAAGGAAAGCGAGCTACTACACATTGGATGGTACTTGACTGGATGCGTCAACTTCTACCAAATGTCATTGTTGAAAAAGATTTCAGATATGTTGAAGATGGAGATATTATAACTTCTGCTGGAATATCTGCAGGCATAGATATGTCACTAAGAGTTGTTAGCCGCTATCATGGCGAAGAGATCGCCCGCACAACGGCAAAGTATATGGAATATCCATTTCCTGAAAATAACAAAAGGTAAGACAAGAACTTTTTAAAGATAGAGCTTTATAAGTTCTATCTTTATTTTTATCTATCTTATTGATATAGACGCTCAGATTTTCGCACAGCAATTTTCAGTAGTGGCAAGAGTTTCCTATCTTCACCTTTTTCTATAATCACCTGATAGGCAGCTATACCTGTAGACATAGAGAGAAAAGTATTTCTCAGCCAGTTAAATTTTGCGCCCGTTGTTTCTGCTTTTGACCACCCAAGTTCTTTCTCTGCCAAAAGACGAATCCTGTCAACTACTGTGGCGGCTGCGTGTTCAGAATAGAAATAGTCAGCATCCGAAAGATGGACAATAAAATGTTCAGCCAGTGCAGGTAGAGTTAGATCATACTCTCCTAAATCAGTCTCTACCAGAACTCCATATTTGATAGGGTCAACACGGGCTATGATGGCTGCTGCTCTTAAGTATGCAACTACTTTCTTTCTCAACTCTCCTGGCCTTGGTGGGTTGTGCGCTGAAGCTGTCGCTATGATTACTTCTGGAGGAAAGTTTCTACAAAACTGTTCAGCCAAACCCAAAACGTGGTGTGTTCCCGTAGTACCAACCTGTTGTTCAAGAAACTGCGAGCCATCATCATTCCATTGAAAAACCAATGTTTTCATAACATCGTGCAGAATAATAGCCGACACAACTACATCACTGCTAAGCAGAAATGTTGGTGATATTTGAGAGTTTGTATATTGGAGTTTATAGTTTCTAAGCATTGCCAGACCCACACGAAGATTCAATGCAGTGTGTATTGGCAACCCTCCTGGATATGAATGATGGCCTGCAGAGGTGTAAGATGCAGAGTAGTAGCTGCCTGGTGCAGCCAAAAAGCTTTGTGCTCCACGTTTTGGATCGGCAACTGGGGGATAGATGCCTTCAACATTTGTTGTTTCTGGAACGAGGTTAGCTTTGCGCAATTCTTCTAAAACAGCTTTTTTCTCTTCTAGGGTCACGGCACGCAGTTGATATGTGGGAGCAGGATTGTCGATAAAGCCTAGTAATTGAGTGCGTAGGCTGCGTCGCTTTATTTCCAAAATATTTTTTCTTATATACTGCATTGCAGATTTAGCGGCTATCGATTGTTGGGCTAGTTCTTCTGCACGACTGTTACCCTGTCCAACACCACTCCAAGCAACGGGCTGTTTGGCCAAAACAGTTAACGAAATAGCTGATAACAGAAAGAAGCTCAGTAATATATTCTTACATTGCATAGATATCTACCATGAGTTGCGTGTAAAGTAGTTTTTAGGGATTTCGTAAAAGAGCGCACGTTTTGAGTGACGCATTGAGTCGTGTAGAAAACAGACGTGAGTACACCAAGTCCAGCATTTAGCTTTGTCAATGGCGGCTACTTCTTGGTGTCTAACATAGTCTTTCCAGAAAGCTCCAAAATCGTAGTCATAGTCGCGCAGGTGTGATACAGGTTTACGCAGTTCACACGAACGGACATGGCCATTATAGTCTAGTACAGCCGATGTTATGCCAGCAGTACATTTCATTGGCCATTCTGTATGCTTCTCATAAGATTGTAGCTGTACTCTGTTATGAAAAGTCAGCGCACCAACATAGAGTGCTTTCTTTGTCCATTTTGAAATAGGGTTAGTATCTTCTACCACTCTATCAGAGTAAAATTCATAACTCTGCACAGCCTTACGATAGATTTTTTTAAGATCTTCAACAGGGACAAGATCTATTCCCTGCTCCATTGTTTCACCACGAACTATCTGAAAATATTGGCCATCGACTTGACAGTGTTTTTTAAGGAAATCGGCCAATTGCTCAACTTCTTTGTAGTTCTCTTTACAAATGACAGTATTGATATTGACTCTGAGTCTTTGTCCAAACTCTTTTTTTAGCAATGAGAGTTGCTTTGCAGAATCTAACAACCGCTCAAAATTTCCTGCAACACCACGAATCGCTTCGTGAGTCTCTTTCAGCCCGTCGAGAGAAAGGTTGCAATATATATTGAGGTCACGGTTTTTTGAAAGAGCTTCAGTAAAGATCCTACTTACTCGCTCACCTTGCAGGCCATTTGTTGGAAAGTTGATTCTTTTAATTCGATTATTTTTGACAAAAAGCTGAATAATTTCAGCTAGTTCTGGTCTGAGGGAAGGCTCTCCGCCAGAAAGCCACAGATCATTAAAAGCTGGAGCCGTAGTCGATATCTTCTCTATCTGCTCAAATGTTAGATCGCCACGCTGATTCAACTCTTGCCAATAGAAACAGGTTTTGCACTTTGCATTACAATGTGAAGTGACGAAATAGATAAGCATATTAAGCTTTAAGTCTTTCGGATCTGCTGTTAGAACTTTATAGGCATCGCGAAGCATTCCCATATCTTTATCCTGTTATCAGAGTCTCGTTACTTGATCGAAGTTCATAATTTATTCCCCGCCAAGTAATCTTTCTGGTAGTTGCAGAACAGACCAGGTTATAGAGATAAAGAAGAGAGACCAAAGGTACTAACAGATAGTAACCATACTTGTAACGGAGAATTTCGCCCTTGTACTTGACCAAAATAAGCGTGATTGCTTTAATGCGCAAGTAGCCCTTCCAAACAGTCAGCAGGTAGATAATAAACGTAAGAGCCATTGGCAAGAAGTTTCTATTAAGAATGGCTGAATAGAAGCTCTGAAAAATTCCCCACAGAAAGACTGAATTGAAGAAGAAGCTAGTTGCAAAAAGTATTTTCCAGATCTTGTTGCTGTAGACGCGAGTGATGATGACTTGTCTAGTAGTAAACTCCAGCAGTTCTGAAAATGTAGTCTGACCAAACGAAGGAACAATACAGCTAGGAACAAACTTGACATAAAGTCCAGAAGCTTTTACAGCAGAAGTTAAACTGTAGTCATCACTAACAGAACCTTTCCAAAAATCTTTAACTTTGATAGTTTCAAAAGTCGTTCTAAGTATTGCCATTGAGCCACCCCAGGCAAAATTGCCTCGACCTGCTCCGAGTGCAGTGGCTACAGTACCATTCCAGGCAGCACGAAGAAAGGTAGCAAAACCTTTTGTTGCAATAAACCAGCGATAACCTGTAGTTGCACCTATTTCTTTATCTTTCAAAGGAGCAACTAGTGATCGTAGCCACTCTTTTGGTAGAGAAACATCAGAGTCAACAAAAGCATAAACTTCTACGCTATCATCTACTTTTTCAATAGCCTTTAGTAGGTTAAAGACCTTCTGGCCACACTCTTTACTTCTACCTGCAACAACAAGATCGGCTTTGATATTTGGGTATTTTTTTTGCCATTTAGAAATAAGCTCGACTGCATCATCAGAAAGGTTTTCTACAGCAAAGATGAGTTGATAGTCTAGGTAGTCAAGTTCAAAAAGTGATTGAAGAAAATCATTCATTCCTTCATCCAAGCCTTTGCATGGAGCAAAGACAGCTACCTTTGGTGTAAATATAGAAAGTTCTTCGGCAAGGGTTTTCATGACATAGTTTAAGTAGTCAAAGCCTCCTTTCAATGAGACCAAGCCTTGTATAACGAGTAAGGTAGCAAATATAGAAAATAGAGTTTCCAACATGGTAAAAAATAAAAAGGGGCAAGTTTTAAGCTTACCCCTTACAAAAGATCTATTGAACAAAGGTTTAGAAGTCACCCATTCCCATACCACCTTGTGGCATCTTGGCGGCTTTATCCTCTTCAGGAATTTCAGATACCAAAGCCTCGGTTGTGAGCATCAAGCCAGCAATGGATGCTGCATTCTGAAGAGCTGTGCGCGATACTTTGGCTGGGTCTATAACTCCTGCCTGTACCAAGTCTCCATACTCCTCGGTCGCTGCATTGAATCCATATGAGGATGTATCATTTGCCTTGATGTGCTCTACCACTACAGACCCTTCTCTTCCTGCATTGTTGACTATCTGTCTCACTGGCTCTTCCAGTGCTCTCTTGACTATCGATACTCCTGTCTGCTCATCGTGGTCTTCCAACTTCAATCCTTCTAGTGCCTTCTGTGCTCTCAAAAATGCTACTCCTCCTCCTGGCACTATTCCTTCTTCCACTGCTGCTCTTGTCGCGTGCATTGCATCTTCTACTCTTGCTTTCTTCTCTTTCAACTCTGTCTCTGTCGCTGCTCCTACCTTGATTACTGCTACTCCTCCTACCAACTTCGCTAGTCTCTCTTGCAGCTTCTCTCTGTCATAATCAGATGTTGTGTTCTCTATCTGTGTTCTGATTACACTCACTCTTCCTTGTATGTCTGTGCTCTTTCCTGCTCCTTCTACTATCGTCGTGTTGTCTTTGTCTATTGTTACTTTCTTCGTTCTTCCAAGGTCTTCTATCTTCACATTCTCCAACTTGATTCCCAAGTCTTCGCTGATGACCTTTCCTCCTGTCAGAATCGCTATGTCTTCCAACATTGCTTTGCGTCTGTCTCCAAACCCTGGTGCCTTCACTGCACAAACCTGCAATGTCCCTCTCAGCTTGTTCACTACCAATGTTGCTAATGCTTCTCCTTCTACATCTTCTGCTATTATCAACAATGGCTTCCCTTGTCTTGCTACTTGCTCCAACAATGGCAGCAAGTCCTTCATAGAACTGATCTTCTTCTCATTGAGCAATATGAATGCATTCTCCAACACTGCTTCCATTCTCTCTGGGTCTGTCACAAAGTATGGTGACAAGTACCCTCTGTCGAACTGCATTCCTTCTACCACTTCCAACACTGTCTCTAGCGACTTTGACTCTTCTACTGTGATGACTCCATCCTTGCCTACCTTGTCCATCGCCTCAGCTATGATCTTCCCGATCTTTGTATCTCCATTGGCTGAGATGATTCCTACCTGTGCTACCGCATCTCCACTCACTGGCTTTGACAGCGATTCTATCTCTTTCACTGCAACTTCTACTGCCTGCTCTATTCCTCTCTTGAGTGCCATTGGATTGGCTCCTGCTGCTACCGACTTCACCCCTTCTCGGAAGATTGCCTGTGCCAACACTGTCGCTGTTGTTGTTCCATCTCCTGCCACATCCGATGTCTTGGAAGCTACTTCTCTCACCATCTGTGCTCCCATGTTCTCTAGTGGATCTTTCAACTCTATCTCTTTTGCTACAGATACTCCGTCCTTGGTGATTGTTGGTGAACCAAACTTCTTCTCCAACACTACATTGCGTCCTTTGGGTCCCAATGTCACTTTCACTACGTCTGCTAGCTTGTTTACTCCACGCAGGATTGCCTGTCTTGAATCTTCTCCATGTACTATGTTCTTTGCCATATCTTTTCTTTCTTTTCTCCTAAAGCTTTGCGGTTATTTGAACTATGTGATCTTTGCGATCTAGAAATTAAGCAGTCTGTGTTTGGCTTGCACCTTCAACGATGCCGAGAACTTCGTCTTCGCGCATGATCAGATACTCAGTTCCATCTATCTTCACTTCTGTTCCTGAGTACTTCCCAAACAGAATCTTATCTCCTGCCTTCACTGCCATTTCCAATCGGGTTCCGTTCTCTAGAACTTTTCCTTGTCCTACTGCTATCACTTCTCCCTCTTGTGGCTTCTCTTTTGCTGTGTCCGGGATGATTATTCCTCCCCTTATCTGCTCTTTCTCTTCTATTCTCTTTACCAGTATCCTGTCGTGTAGCGGTCTTAGTTGAATTGCCATAAATTTCTGAACACTCCTTAAGTTTTAATTAAGTCAAAAATGGTTATGAAATAAAGTTCTAAAAACGGAAAGAGGAAGGACAAGCCTTCCTCTGAAATCTTTTGGGGATTAGAAATCGCCCATTCCACCTGCTCCAGGAACACCGCCAACTGCTGGCTTCTCTTCCTTAACTTCAGATACGAGAGCTTCGGTTGTGAGCATCAAGCCAGCAATGGATGCTGCATTCTGAAGAGCTGTGCGCGATACTTTGGCTGGGTCTATAAC
>JAEUQL010000209.1:0-232 GCA_016789295.1 Blastocatellia bacterium
CCGGTTAAGTTTTAAGACTGACTTTGAATTTGGTCTACGCAAAGGTGTAGCACTTCCTGAAGGTATTAGCTCAGCCCACTATATAGGGCTACTTTTTGATCGTATAACCTTACCATATACTTCTCTGACAGATTTTGATCAGTTGCCTATTCCCTATCGATGCATGGCCACCGATTTTTTAGCAGCAAAGCCTGTGGTACTCAAAAACGGCTCACTCACAACAGCAATGCGT
>JAEUQL010000209.1:242-6627 GCA_016789295.1 Blastocatellia bacterium
ATGTCTATTCCAGGCGTATTTCCACCAGTAGAGCGTGATAGCAAGGTTCTTGTTGACGGAGGACTTCTCAACAATATCCCTACAAATGTTATGAAAGAAGAGTTCAATCCAGACATTGTAATTGCCGTCGATATAGGTACACCCCTTGGTGATATGCAAGCTATATCATCACTTTTTGGGATACTTCAACAATCTATCACTGTAATGCTAATAGACAATGATAGAAGAAACCTCCGACTTGCAGATATAGTTATAGCACCAGAACTTGGCAATCTATCTATTCTTGACTTCTCAAAAATAGACCAAACTATTGAAATCGGCTACAAATCTGCACAAGAAAAAGCTGCTATTCTTGACAGGTTGTCTGTAGATGATGAAACTTGGCAGCAGTACGTTGACAGAAAAACTGCCAAAAAACAGAATAGTTCTACTGTTGCAGATAGGGTCGAAGTTGCAGGTGTATCACCAAACGCGCAACAAGCACTCCTAAAAAAGGTAGAGGTAGCGATTGGAGAGCCACTCGATACTCTACAACTTGAAAAAAGTCTAACAGAAATTATTGGAGAAGGTAGGTACGAAAGCCTTGGTTATCAACTAGTACCAAGCAGTAATGACCCAACAAAACAGACACTCAAGATAAGGGTTAAAGAGAAAAGTTATGCTCCACCATCGATCAATGTGGGCATAGAAGTTGAGGCCAACGAAGCCAATGACCTCAATTTCACCGTTGGTGGCAGACTGACTCTTTATGACATAGGAAAGTATGGCTCAGAATTGAGAACAGACCTCAAACTTGGTTTTAGGACACTTGTTGCTACTGAATATTATCGACCTATCAGTAAAAACCGCTTTCTCCAGATAGCCACAAGAGGTTTCTACTCAAGAGAGACTTTTCCATTTTTCGTTTCATCAAGAAGGTTGGGGGAATTTCAAGCAAATATAGCAGGTGCAGGGATAGATCTAGCATTTTTAAAGACTAGAAGTGAGGTACGTGTGGGCTATGAAATTGCAAGCCTGAATGTTCGTCAACGTTCTGGTGTAGTTCCAACTCCATTACTCAAAGATGGAACAGCTAACTCTCTGCGTGTGAAGTGGGTTTATGATGGACAAGATAGTGCAACTATTTCAACAAAAGGCACAAGAATTTCTGCCGAAGGTCGGTACTATATAACGACGACAGAAAACCGCTCTTTTCCTCAAGTAGCACTAAATTTCAGCCACTTGAAGCCGATTAACGGAAGCTCTTCGCTAATAATTAATTTTATAGGAAGTACTAGTTTTAACAGAGATGCTGGACTGCTACAACAACAGACTGTTGGAGGGCCTTTCAGGTTGACAGGTTTTAATCGCAACGAATTTAGAGGCAACCACACTGTGATAGGTTCTTTAGGCTACTTGAAACAGATAGGTGAGATCTCGCCTCTTGTGGGAGGTAGAGTATTTGCGATAGGTATGTATGAAGTTGGTGGAGCATACAGAAACTTCTTTGCTCCAAAGCTGAATAACTCTTTTGCAGGCGGCATTCTTGTTGATACCCGAATCGGGCCTTTCTCTATTATTGGCGGCTTAGGGCAAGGAGGTCGTGGACAACTCTATGTCTCTTTTGGTCAGTCGTTTTGAGCAATCTTGAGCAGCAAACTCTTTGGAAAATGGGTTTTGCAACATATAGAAGAAGACCTATGATCTATTTTTATCAGAAAGTTATAGGCTTTACTATTTTTCTAATCTGGTCTTTATGTCAAACAATACTTCGAATCTCAGTGAGTTGACAGGCTCAGTTAAAAGAATTACTTTTCACAATCAGAATAATGGCTGGACAGTTGCACGTCTGATTGTCAAAAATATGCAAGATGATGTAACCATTGTTGGTAACTTTGGTACACTCACCCCTGGAGAGAACATAAAGGTTTCAGGCCACTGGGTAAACGACCCAAGCTACGGGCCACAATTTAGAGTCATTAGCTATGAACTACTGAGGCCAGCAACTTTAGCTGGAATAGAGAAATATCTTGGTTCTGGCCTTATCAAAGGAGTTGGTCCAGTTACTGCACGACGTCTAGTCGAAAAATTTGGTCTCGAAACGTTAGATATTATTGAGTCCAACCCAGAAAAACTTACAGAAGTAAGGGGTATTTCGGCTGTTCGTATAAAGAGTATAAAGACGGCTTGGCAAGAGCAGAAAGAGATACGTAATGTAATGACGTTTCTCAGTTCTCACAATATCTCTACTCATTTTGCAGTCAAAATCTTCAAGCATTATGGCAAAGACACTATCAAGACTATAGAATCCAATCCTTATCAACTTGCACGTGATGTTTATGGAATAGGGTTTAAGAGTGCTGACAAAATTGCTCTCAATATAGGGCTTGCACGTGACTCAGATGAAAGGCTTCGTGCAGGAATTGCACACGTGCTTTACGAAGCTACAGAAGATGGACACTGCTATCTACCATTAAAAGAGCTAATATTGCTTGCTTGTGAAACACTGGAAGTAGAAGATCCAAATAGGTTTGAGCGATTGATCAATGAAATGGTACAAACCAAAGAACTCTACAGTGTAGACATTGAAGAAGTTGGATCTTCTATCTATGTTGCTCCACTCTTTTTAGCAGAAAGAGCAACTGCAATGCGTCTGCTTAATTTCAATCATCAAATAGCAGTTGACCAAGTTCGTATACTTGCTTGGCTTGATAAATTCTGTACTAGAGAAGGCATAGAACTTTCTGAAGAACAGTTAAGTTCTGTAATAATTGCGGTCAGTAATGGTATTAGTGTAATAACTGGTGGCCCTGGCTGTGGAAAGACAACAACCTTAAAAGCACTCGTCAGGTTACTGATTGCTATGGGCAAGCGTGTACAACTGGCTTCACCTACAGGCAGAGCAGCCCAAAGGCTAAGCGAGGTTACAGGACTTGAAGCAAAAACTATACACAGAATGCTAGAATTTGAACCTGGCTCTTTCTCCTTCAAGTATAACCAAGAACGTCCCTTAGACATAGACATACTTATTGTAGATGAATCGTCTATGATAGACATACTACTTGCCAACAATTTGATTAAGGCTATTCCTTCAGATGCGCAGATCTGTTTTGTAGGAGATGCTGACCAGCTCCCTTCAGTCGGGCCAGGCCAGTTTCTAAACGACTTGATCAGCTCTGGTATTATACCCACTGCACGTCTGACAAAAGTTTTTCGACAAGCTGCTGCAAGTAATATCATTTCTTATGCTCATCAAATTAACACTGGTAGTAGCCCAAAATTTGCAAAGCCAGGGGATAAAAGTTCAGACTGTTTCTTCATTGAAGAAGTAGATCCAGAACGTATTAACTCTCTTGTTGTCAAAGTGGTAACTCAGTCTATACCAAAGCATTTTGCAATACCTGCAAATGAGATTCAGGTACTTGCTCCAATGAAACGTGGCAGTATAGGAACTTCCAACCTCAACATAATGCTTCAAAGCAGCATAAATCCTGAACAGCCAAACAAACCTCAAGTAAAGTGGGGAATGACCCATTTCAGACTTGGTGATAGAGTTATACAGCAGGTTAACAATTATCAACTTGAAGTTTTTAATGGAGACATTGGTTACATTACAGAGATTAATACTGAAGACCGCCAGCTTACAATAAGTTTCAACAATCGATCAGTAAATTATGACTTTGCCGATCTAAACGAACTCTCTCTTGCATATGCAATCTCGGTTCATCGATCACAAGGGAGCGAATATAAAGCTATAGTACTTCCTATACACTTTCAGCACTGGAATCTGCTCAGTAGAGCTGTAGTTTACACAGGTCTCACACGTGCAAAGAGGCTTGCGATACTGATAGGACAGACAGGAGCAGTAAGAAAAGCTGTAAGTAATGACTCCTCAAGACGCTATACCAACCTTTTTGAAGTCCTACGTTCCGGAAAGAGTGGTACAGGAGCAGGTACTCTTTGGTAAGCAACCTACCAGATATAATAGAGTAGGTTCATAAAGAAGTAGATAGCCTCCTATTAACAAAAATTCTACTCTTATATTTTTTACTTTACTTTCGCTAGAAAAGAGAAAGACTATTATGTATAGTGTTTTTACACATCTTATCGGTTCAGCGAGCAGAAAATGGAGAAAGAATCTCAGTATCTAGGAATGTTACTCAACAACCGTTATGTTATTGAGAAAGAGATTGGGCGTGGTGGTATAGCTGTTATCTACCTAGCTCGTGATAAGCAGCTTCTCAATAAACCCGTTGTTGTTAAACTGCTCTTAGAAAAAAGCCTCCAACAGAAATGGATCACCACAAAGTTTCGTCAAGAATTAGAAGCTCTCGCACGTATCGACCACCCAGGAGTCGTTGGAGTACTCGACTTTGGACAAACAGAAGATGGTAAACCTTATCTAGTAATGCAATTTGTTGAAGGTGTAAGTCTACGCTCTGTAATGAGTGAACAGGGTATGGATCTAACACAAATAGCTTACTTAGTAAGACAGATAGGCCAAGCTCTCAGTGCAGCTCACGACAAAGGAGTATTTCATAGAGACTTAAAGCCAGAAAACATTATGCTGCAAGAACTTGGTGATGATGAAAAACAGGTAAAGATCATAGATTTTGGGATTGCACGGGTTGAAAATTCTCAAATGGCAGAAAATACAGATATACCTGTAGTGGCTGGAACAGCTGCCTACATTTCACCTGAGCAACTTATGTCAAAACCTGCACTCGCAGCAAGCGATGTCTTCTCTTTTGGAGTAATTACCTATGAAATGGTTACAGGTCAACTACCATTTAAGCCAAAGTCAATGTTCCAACTTCTCTACTTACATAGTGAAGGAGTAAAGATAAAACCATCTGCCCTGCGTCCTGAACTAAATAAAAATGCCGAAGAAGCTATACTGAAAGCTTTAGCATTTAATACTGAAGATCGTTACACTAGAGCGCGTGATTTTGGAGACTATTTATCTGATGTGCTACTTGGTATAACACCAAGTGCAAAAAGAACAGGCAAACGACCTGTTATTAAACTCGATAATCTTACAGCTTCAGAGATAGATTCTGTAGCTGCAGAACCAGACACCATAAGAGTTTCTAAAATTATTTCTGATATACCAATCGTCAGAAAAGCTTCTAGTAACTTATCTTCTGACAGTAATAATAAAGTTAAAGTCTTTATTACATATAAAAGAAATACATTACCAGATGAAAAGATCGCTAACTTGATAGAGACAAGACTTTTCCAAGAAGGGTTTCTAGTTTTTGTAGACAAAAATCCAAGGTTTGGTCTTGGATGGGCATTTGAAATAGACAGGTATCTACATACTGCTGACTTTGTCATTGCACTTGTTTCTGCAGAATCCGTAGCGAGTGAAATGTTTATTTATGAAATACAGATAGCAAATGAAGCATTTAGAAAACAACAATGTACACCACGTATTATTCCTATCAGAATAAACTACAAACAAAACCTTCTAGAGCCTCTCGCATCTATATTAGATCCAATAGGTTATATTTTCTGGTCTTCTCCAGAAGACAATACAATTTTAATTAATAGTCTTGTACAGATGCTTAATGAAAAGCTTGCAACAGAACTTTTGAAAGCATTCCGCAATTTTGAATCTAACAATTTCTCTGTACAAACTACACAACCAAAGCTTGAGCCTGTTGGTGGAGCTATGCCTGTTGATTCAAAGTTTTACATTTTACGAAAAACAGACGAAGAATTTCGTACAGCCATAGCAGAGCAAGACAGCATAATTCTTGTAAAAGGACCTCGGCAAACAGGAAAAACGTCCTTACTTGCAAGAGGACTACAACAAGCTCGTGGTAGAGGAGCAAAAGTAGTCTTGACAGACTTTCAAAAACTCAGTGCAGAGCAATTGACATCTTCAGAAAAATTTTTTATTGCCGTTGCAGAGATGATTGCTGACCAACTAAATCTTGAAACTAGTCCAGAAGATTTTTGGAATGCCCGTCGTGGTTCCAGTATCAACTTTGAAAGATATATACGAAAAGAGATCTTAAATAAAATCGACACTTGCCTCGTCTGGGGAATGGACGAGGTAGATAGACTTTTTAACTGTAGTTTTGGAAGCGAAATATTTGGTCTTTTTCGTTCTTGGCATAATGAAAGATCCTTAGATCCAGATGGACCCTGGCAAAAACTTACTCTTATTATTGCATACGCCTCTGAAGCCCACCTCTTTATCACAGACCTAAACCAGTCACCATTCAATGTTGGAACTAGACTTTTTCTCGAAGATTTTAGCTTCGAACAAGTAACTGAACTCAATAATCGCTATGACAAACCTTTGACCAGTAGTACTGAATTGATAAAGTTTTACAAATTGGTGGGTGGTCATCCATATCTTGTGCGTCGCGGCCTTCATGAAATGGTAACTAGAAGA
>JAEUQL010000020.1 GCA_016789295.1 Blastocatellia bacterium
ATAAAAGCCATACTAAAGCGTGCTGTTTCGGCAGCAATCCTGGCATCACAAGCAAGTGCAAGGCTAAATCCTGCACCTGTGGCTAGTCCATTTATAGCTGCTATTACAGGTTTGGGAAGCTCTCTGATGGCCATTACCATGCGGTGATAGGTTTTAAGAGGCTCAGAAAAGAAGCTAGACGGATCTTTATCGAGTACTTGAAGCATCTGCTTCACATCACCACCCGAACAGAAAGCGCGACCAGTGCCACTTAGAACAACCGCTCTTACATCCTCTCGTGAATGCAATTGTTGAAAAACATCTGTCAACTCACTGGCCATATCTACACTGAGTGCATTGAGAACTTCTGGCCTGTTGAGAGTAACTTTTGCTAAAGAATTTTCTACTTCAAAACTTATTGTCTTATATGTCATTGAACCCCTCAACTAACTGTTATTTATCGCCTCATCTTCTTACGGCAATTTGGACAGATTATTGTTGAGTTTGGAATGATGCTACGCCCAAACTCTGTTTTACAAACTTCACAGATAACAGGATAGACGCTGGTCTCTTTGCTGGCTGGTAACTGCAAAGGTTTCTGTGCCTTGGCCAACAACTCTTCACGTGAAGGCAGATCACCGGTGTCTAAAAATCGCCTCTTAACTGGTTTGGTAACATATTTTTCTGGGGCTTTTAACAAAGACTTACCTATTTGCCTAGAACTATTTTGAGAGTCACTTCTCTTGTTACCAGACGATTCACGTGGTATCTGATTTTCTCCAGTCCTCGATATGCCACCAGAAAATCTAGGCGTTGAATAGGTCTCATTGATCAACTTCAGTATTGAAGATATAGGGCCTGAATTTTCATTAAACTTCTCATCCAGATCTGTTTTTTGGACTTCTTGAAACTCCTTTGGTAACTCAACTAACAAGTTTTCCGAAAACTGTTCAGTTACTACATCTGATTGACCTAGCTCTGATTCGGCTACCTGTAGTTTGACTAGAGGAACAGAGAACTCTTCTTGGGGTGTTACTTCATCACTTCCATAAACATCTCTTGGTTGTAGGGCCGAACGCTCTGAAACCATATCTTGTGATGGTGCAGCAGCACTCAAATTTGAACCAACATTTGAATGCTCAGAGGGTGGTTCTGAAAAAGAGTAGGAAGCAACAGATGGTTCATCAGCCAAAAGTAGCTCAGCAGCAATACCTTCAACATCGGAAAAGACATCATTTGGATCGCTAACTGCGAAGAGCGCAGCTTCAAACTCTTTGGCAAAATCCATCACCTTTTGTGGCCTGTCTTCTGGCCTCTTCTCTAAAGCATGAACTACAACTGCATTGATAACAGCAGGAATGCTTGGATCTATCTCGTAGAGTGGCATAGGCATCTCGGATGCCTGTTTAATGGCTAAGGCCACCGAAGTTGGAGCGTCAAAAGGAGGAAACCCTACAAGCATCTCATAGACGATTATCCCGATGCTGTATATGTCGGAACGCACATCCACTTCTCTACCATAACACTGTTCTGGAGACATGTAGTGTGGTGTTCCTACAACAGTTCCTTGTTTTGTAAGTGAGCCAGAATCGCGATCTTTATAGTCTTTAAGCTTTGCGATTCCAAAATCTAACACTTTTATATTTTCTTCTCCAGTTTCCTGGTCTTTTTCAATAAATATATTATCTGGTTTTAAGTCTCTATGAATAATCTTCCTTTTATGGGCTACGTTAACAGCCGAACAGACTTGCTGAATGATCTTATTTGTTTGAGCTAATGTAAAATGGCCTACATCTTTTAATTTCTCTCTTAAAGTGCAACCTTCTAGATATTCCATGACAAGATAGACAGTCCCGTCAGGAGTCACACCAAAATCCATCACCGCGATAGCATTTGTATGACGAATCTGCATAGCCGCTTGGGCTTCACGCCTAAACCGCTCTATTGCAGTAAAGTCAGAAATATACTCACGATGCAGTATTTTGACAGCTACAGGGACTGACAACTGTAAGTGTGTAGCGCGATAAACATTTCCCATGCCTCCTTCAGCAATTTTGCTATCAATCTGATACTTATTGTCAATAATTGTCTTCAAGTAAGGATCAGTGTGTCTGTGTAGCAATAACTTATTCCCATCATAGGGACAGAAAGTCATGGCATCGGGGAACTCTCTCAGACAAACCGTGCAGTATTTCATAAGATCAGTTTGGATTCCTAACATACCTGCCTGATAGGGATTGAGCTTGCAGAATCTGTCCAGAATTTTTTTGATACCGTCGAATATTGAATGAGCATAATAGCACGCTTATTCAGTTTTAAGAAAGTTCCAAAGTCTCTATTTGACTAACTTATGCCGAATGGATAGGAAAAAGGAAGAAAAAGGGCACAAAAAAATAAGGGGAATGAGTTTTTACCCATTCCCTATGGCTTGCAAACATTTTGAAAGGAGATCAAGTCAAGCCCTGATATTTATAAGACTTATAAATATTTGTCTATTAAACAGTCTACTTATCGGGTAAGCTTGGGCAAAAGTTGCCTAATTTCTGCCATTTTGGGTCTTTTTTACAACTTTTGCCCTTTTTGACCTATCTGAGACCTTCATAGCGCAGAAGGTATCCAGCATTACCAGCTGCCCAACCTTGTCGATTGCCAAAAAATTGTAAGTGAGTAAGTGTTGCAGGTAGGCTACTCTCTTGTCTTTCCCACTTCAGACCTCCGTCTTCGGTACGAAAGATCTCACCATTTTCACCT
Source organism: Blastocatellia bacterium (assembly GCA_016789295.1). Lineage (GTDB taxonomy): Bacteria > Acidobacteriota > Blastocatellia > Chloracidobacteriales > JADJPF01 > JAEUQL01. The sequence goes on from JAEUQL010000020.1 coordinate 2,731, forward strand.
GCGACCCAGCCAACCTTCTCATCTACAAAAAAGACAGAGTTGAGAAACGACTTTCCGGCACGCCCCTTTATCCAAGTCTTACCTCCATCTGTAGTCCTGCCAACATAGCCGTTTGAACCAACCCCCCAACCCTTATTCAGATCAATGAAGAAGAAAGCATTTATCGGTGACTGCTTTATATCTTCTGGATCTTTCTGCCAACTTTTGCCTCCATCAACAGTTCTGTAAAGACCACCTTTTCTATCAGAAACCCAACCAAGATCGGCATCTAGAAAGTAGACTGTTTTCAACTCATCACTAAAACTATAGTCAGCCTTTTCCCATGTTTTGCCACCATCTTCAGTACGAAGAAAGATACCTTCTTGCTCATAAGAATCATCCTGACGACCTCCACCCCAAGCCCAGCCTCTTTTTTCACTGTAGAATTTGAGCTTTGTTATAGGGTCTCGTGTTTCAGTAGGAGCAGTTGGATTGTTATAGTTATATTTGACTTTTACTTTTCCAGCTTTGCGCTGTAGTTCCCATGTTGTACCACCATCTTTGGTGGCTAGAATATCATTTGTAAGAGTTAACGCCCAACCAGACTTGCCATTTATAAAATAGACTTGCTTTATCTTATTTTTAGCTTGATCAGCCAACACATTCCAAGTCTTACCACCATCTATAGTTGATAGTACTTCCCATCCTTCGGTCTCTTTCGGCCCATCTCCACTCCAAGTGCTGAGCCACCCAGATTCTGGTGTCAAAAAATTCATCTCAAAGACTGTATTGTCTGGCTTCCCTGTCTCAATCACTGACCATTTGCCAGCAGGACCAGGTTTACTACATGACATACAAAATATTATAGATAGCAAAGATAGCCATAATACGTATTTCATACACATCTCTTTCATAAAATCCCATTCCGATACATTAAATCTATCTCTTCATTGTTATAGCCAAGCTCTGTTAATACCTCTCTTGTATGCTGACCAAGTCGTGGTGGAGCTTGGCGATAAGTAACAACAGATTCACTAAATTTCAATGGAGACCCTACCGTCAAAACCTCTTCTGATTCAACACAGTGATCCATAGGAACCAACTGTTTTACAACCATCTCTCTAGCTTCAGCTTGCAGGTCAGTAAATGCTTCATCAACATTGTTGATTCTACCTGCAGGAACCCCTGCACGCTCACATATCTGCAGAACCTCATCTGTTGTAAGAGTTGCAAAGATCTGTTGAAGAACTTTAACACACTCTTGTCTGTTTGCTACACGTGCAGAATTTGTCTTAAATCTTTCATCTTCTGCAATGCTAACCTTACCAAGCTCTTGGCAAAGTGCTTTGAATTGCCTATCATTACCTACAGCAAGAGCAAAACTAGCGTCTGCAGATGAGAATGTCTGGTAAGGAACAATGTTTGGGTGCGAATTGCCAAAACGCAAAGGTCTTCTTGCAGAAACAAACCAATTGCTTGCAACATTTGCGAGCATTGAAAGCTGACAATCGAAGAGTGCTAAGTCTATATGCTGCCCTTTACCAGTCTCTCTACGAAACTGCAAAGCAGCCAAAATAGCCACTGCTGCCCACATGCCTGTAAAAAGGTCTGTGACAGCAACACCTACCTTCACACCTTCACTCTCAGGGTTGCCTGTAATAGACATTAAGCCACCCATAGCTTGAATTAGAAAATCATAGCCAGGCTGTGATGCTCTCGGCCCATTTTGACCAAAACCTGTTATCGAGCAGTAGATAATACCTGGATTGATCGCCGATAGGTCTTTATAACCTAATCCCAACTTGTCAAGTTCGCCAACTCTATAGTTTTCAACTACAATGTCTGACCTAGCAGCTAGACCCTTAATTACTGCTTTTGCCTTCTCTTGTTTTAAGTCGAGTGTTATAGAGCGTTTGTTGCGGTTTGCACACGTGTAGTATGCAGCAGTCTGTGAACTTGTGAATGGAGGCCCCCAGTGGCGTGTGTCGTCTCCTACCCCTGGTCGCTCAACCTTTATGATATCTGCTCCAAGGTCACCGAGTATCTGTGTGGAAAAAGGGCCAGCAAGCACCCTTGAAAGGTCTAGTACCTTAATACCTTCTAAAGCCATCTTTTGAGATCTCATAGCCGCGATGATAGCAAAAAGGTAGCGTTGATTACAGCAAAGTTCCTGCATATAATGGCCAACTTTACTATTTTTGAAGTCGATAGAAGTCAAAGAGGTTTATCAAATGAGTTTAGAGAAAAAAGTTGCAATTGTTACAGGAGCTTCGCGTGGCATTGGTCGAGCTATAGCTTTAGAGTTTGCTCGTCAAGGGTGTGACATAGTTTTTAACTATAATAAATCTGTAGATGCAGCCGAAGCTCTTGCAAAAGAGCTTGAAGCATTAGGCAGAAAAACATCTTTTTACCAAGTAGATGCAGCCGATTTTACTGCTGTACAAGCTATGGTAAAAGATGTAAAGGCTAAATTTGGCAAGATAGATATACTTGTCAATAATGCAGGCATTACTAACGATAAGCTGATAGTAAGAATGAAAGAAGAAGACTGGGACAGTGTCATTGACACCAACTTAAAAGGAGCTTTCAACTTTTGCCGAGCAGTGAGTGCTATTATGCTCAAACAAGAAGATGGACGCATCCTCAACATAAGCTCCATAAGTGGTGTAGTCGGTATGGCTGGTCAAGTAAATTATTCTGCTTCAAAAGCTGGTCTTATAGGTTTAACAAAGGCTTTAGCTAAAGAGCTCGGCAGTAGAAATGTAACAGTCAATGCACTTGCACCAGGTATTATAGAAACTGATATGACAGGGGTACTAGCTGAAGAATACAGGCAGAAACTGCTCGAACAGATACCAGTAAAAAGGTTTGGGAAAGTAGAAGAGGTTTCCAAAGTCGCTGCTTTTCTCGTCTCCGATGATGCTCTCTACATAACAGGTCAAGTTCTCCAGATCGATGGTGGTCTTGCAATGTAGCTCTATTTAGAAACTCTGTAAATCTTTTATACAGAGTTTCTATAAACTTTAATCAGCCATAGCTTCTCTTTGAGTAAGTGCCCCAGTGTTAGTAAGTGTATTGCCTTTTCTTAGTGCGCTAGGCGTGTTCTGAAAATACTTTGCGTGTAAGCTTTCAATCTCAATCACTACAGTCCCACCACCCATCTCATACTGTTTTTTCCAATCTGAAAGCATTTCAAGACAAGCATGATCTACATAACTCAAATCCTCAAAGAAGATATGGACTTCAAGCTGTTGAGGAATAGCTTCTAGAGCAGAAGCAAGCACTGGAAGCTTTATAAATGTGGCTGCACCTTTGAGCAGGACTCTAACCTGCTTGCCTTCTGCAACTTTCTGTACCGAGATCTCAAGATGAGAAAAAGTGTATAGAAGCTTAAAGATCGAAAGCCCAAGTCCTATCAACACTCCAGTTAAAAGATCTGTAGCTACAATTGCAACTATCGTCACTACATAGATCGCTACCTCGCTCTTTCCATACTTGATCAATTTCTGGTAGGCACCTGAAAACAGAAGTTTTAAGCCAGTAAAAACAAGAATGGCAGCAAGAGCCGTCGTTGGAACATGACTAAGTATTGATGGAAATATGACTACAAAAGCCAAGATCCACATTCCATGTAGAACAGCAGAAAGCCTAGTTTTTGCACCAGCTTCAACATTAGCAGAGCTACGAACAATGACCCCAGTCATAGGGAGTGCTCCCAGAAGCCCACAAAGTGAATTGCCTATTCCTTGAGCAAGGAGTTCCCTATCATACTTTGTACGTGGCCCTGACTGCATCTGATCGACTGCTGTTGCAGTAAGTAGTGTCTCAGCACTCGCTATTACAGCAATAGCAAAAGCAGACAGCAACATAGGTTTGCTAAAAAGAGCATTTATGTTGGAAAGTGCTGGAAAGTGGATTTCATTTAATAGATTTGTTGGTACATCAATATATTTGATCTGGAAATCGAAGATGCTTGATACAACCGAAGCAACAATCACAGCTACCAGAGGAGCTGGAATTACTTTCAACTTCTTTGGCATAAAAGTCCAAGCAGCCATCACCCCGATTGCTAAAATTCCCATCATTGCAGCTAAGTGGTGGGTTGAGCCATCAAGTGGTGCAATACCTTTCCAGAAAGCTTCTGGTATAGATATCAAGTTTTTGAGGCCATTTCCTTTTGGACCATCATCAACCATAACGTGGACTTGGCTTGAGAATATCAGTACACCTATGCCTGCTAACATCCCGTGAATGACAGCCGGTGAACTTGCCCTGAACCATTGCCCCAACTTGAATACTGCAGCCAGTATCTGTATAACTCCAGCTAGCAATATGATAGCACCTAGCATTGCTACACCATGCTCACTGACAATTTGCCAAACAAGAACAGTCAAGCCAGCCGCTGGCCCGCTCACTTGAAGCGGACAGCCAGCCAGAAGACCAACTAAAATACCACCTATGATTCCTGTAATTAAGCCTTGTGCTGGTGGAACTCCAGAAGCAATTGCAACACCCATAGAAAGTGGAAGTGCAACAAGAAAAACGACTATAGAAGCCATTAAATCATTTAGGTATACACTATTTTTATTTATGCTAGAAGATATATCGCCCATTATCTATCCTAACTCCTTATTAGACCTACTGTTTTACTTGTTAACATTTTTAAGATTTTTGTCTGAATCTTCCATTTTGACACTTGGAAGCCTCTTACGGTTCGAAACTGGTTTTGGTACTGATTCTCCATCAACAGGTAAGAAGCGGTTATCTTCCTGGCTGTAAGCATAAACCTTCCCTGTCTCTATCTGATAGACCCACCCATAAAGGTCTAAGCTTCCTTGAGACAGTCCTACTGCAACTGAAGGGTGTGTTCTCAGGTTTTCAAGCTGCACAAGCACATTCTCTTTTATTGTGGCATTGAGTAGGTCGTTTCCTGTCAAATCACTATAATTCTGCTTAATGATTCTGCGGGTTGTTTCTGAGTATTTCAGCCATGCTGCTACAGTGGGAAGATCATTAACTTTTTCAGGGTGTAGTAGACCGCCCATAGCTCCACAATGAGTATGCCCACAAACTATTATCTGCTTAACTCCAAGAGCAGATATTGCATATTCAATAGTTGCTCCTTCTCCACCATTTGAAGCTCCATAAGGAGGAATAATGTTGCCTGCATTTCGAAGAATAAATAGTTCTCCTGGTTCAGTTTGGGTAAGCAAGTTTGGGTTGATACGTGAATCTGAGCAAGTAATAAAAAGTGCTCTTGGAAGTTGTTGTCCAACAAGACTTTGGAAAAAATCCCTATTTTGGCTAAAGTAATTGGTCTGAAACTGGTGTATACCACGTAAAAGCTTATCCACGTCAACATTCCTCCTGAATGTACTTTTAGAGATGTGTTGAGCTAGCAGTTGTTTAAGACTAGTTAGTAAACGTCCTATAACAGCAGAGCAACATGTCTGTAGATCTATATGGAGTTAAAATCGATAGTAATTAAGGTATGTAGGCTTTCTTGGGTGGAGCACGCAAGAATGTGTTTAGGCAAGCAAGTAGACCTTTTAGCTTCTGTTCTCTCCATTTTCTCTGACTAGTTATCTTATAGAAAGTCTGTATGACTGTTGAGTAGGTTCTTTTTGAAACGTTCTTCTTCTGAGAAGAGATAGAGCTTTTCACTTCGGCTAAAGTGGTGTCAGCATCTTCCTGAAAAGGTTCAGACTCAGCCTCTTTTTCATCCAACAGATTTTGAAGCATCATTGGACTGGCCAGATGTGCAGAAGTAAAGCAGAAGACTCCAAGAATAAAGACTAAAATAAGCCTTCTTAGATCTACTTCTATCTTTTTAATAGCTGTCCAAACCAAAGAATTCTCCAGAAATTTGCCAATTTTTGCAGGGTGCAAAATAATAGGGAAATTGCAAGCCTAATTCTAAAAGCTAATACAAGATAACCTTGTAATTGAATTCTGACAAGTAAAATTTTAGATTGAGAAATGACTTTTCACTGGCAATAAAGGTTTAAACTGCTTAAAGGTGGTAAGCTGTCAGCCGGTTTTTATTACTAGCAAGAATTCAATTTACCAATAAGCCATTATTTATCAACAGGATAGTAAGCTTTTCAAGTAGCTGTGCCCGTTCAGTCTTTGATTTATGCGTGATTGTGTGTATACTCTTCGCTAGGGATAAGTCAAATTCTAAAACCCTCTAGCTTAACCACATAATTTAACGAAAAAGAGCCGAAAAAGGAGGCAAGCTTCACCTGCAACTCAACAATTTGCAGAAAGTGTTCTGATATGAAGTTCAATATCCAAGCTACGCATATTGCACCTATCTACCAACAGCTCAAAGATGGTATAGAAGAAATGATAAGTAACAACTCACTAACTCGTGGGCAGGTTCTACCAAAAGCAAGTGAAATTGCACGCATCAATAACATTCCAGAAAGCGAAGTTGTACGCGCTTATCATGAACTTGTTATTGCTGGAACATTGAGCAAGAGCCAGAGAAAGAACCTATTTGGGGATAATGTAGTCGAATACACAATAAACTAAAAAAGAAGGCCACAAAAAAGTACCAAAAGCTATCTTTGAAGCTTTTGTTGCTTTTTTATGGCCTACGAAAACCTTACAGATTAAAGCTTTGCCATTATCTTTTCTTCACGTTTTTCGAGCTTGATACTCTCTTGCGTCCACTCTATCAACTCTTTTGCAGCCTCGCTATTGAGTCCAAAGAGTTCTGACAACTCGGTCAATTTCTCGCGCTCTTGCGTTGCAAGCTCTTTGTCGGCAAAAGCGACTTCTACCATTACTCTATAGAGCCAGCGTTTCATAACAGGCTCTTCTATACCTTTAACCAGATCTGACAAAGAAGATGGAGCTTCCAACTCACTTCTGATTGCTGCTTCTACATCCTCTTCAGTCATTGAAAGTCCAGCCTGCCAAACAAGCCCGGCTAAGTGTACACTCTCTTCCTCAGTCAGCTTGTGATCTGCTGCTATCATATTTGCTACAACACGACAGAACTGTATCCGTTCTTGACGACTACAAGTTGACAAAATATTTTCATCCATCTTTATACCTCAGCAGTGAATAAATGTTTGAAGAAAGATTTTATGTATTCAATGTATTAGCCGCAATCCTTCCGGCAAGGACTCACCAAAGATCCTGTTTGCATCGCGCCTTTCAGCAGGAACGTAAGATTCTAGGTTCTTTATAAGGTCAACCTGTTTACCTAACACTTTAAGATGCTCTATGACGCGCATGCGAGTAGCTTCACTTAAGTCTCTGGCTGGATCACCACTACAAGCAGCAAGTTGTACAAGTGATGAAGCGAGCGCATCTATAGCTGTAGTTTCAACACCAAGCAGTGCTTCAACCCAACGTGTAGCTACTTTCGCAGAAACAACTGTGTCTATAGTTGAAGCAAAAGGGATACGTGCTCCTATTCTACCAAGCGACCATAGTTCATTTTCACCAACCACTCCACTTTTTATCCTAGCTACCAATGCATCACCAAGTTCTACCTTTTCCACTCCTTGAACCATCTCCAGACTTGCTGCAGTTCTCCACATTTCACGCTCAACCTGTGGATTAAAACGCTTACGTCTCTTGCCTCCAAGTTGATTGACTATCAGTTGTGGAGCAATCCTGTTAAAAAGCTCCATCTGTTGGCCTCTGGTAAAGCCAGCCGCTACTCTACGCCACAATACCATCCATTCAGCCTGACATTGTTCATCATCAGGAAAAGCAGAGCCTTGATGATAGATCTTCCTTATATTCCCAATGCGCCAATTATCACGACTATCACCAAAACCAGGGCGCAAGCAGAAACCAGAAAGGTTGAACCATCGAGCTTCGTGCTTTTCGCTCAGCTTTCTTGCTTCGCCAAGTTCTATCAATCTATCAGCCATCTTTCTTATCAGATCGAGCGGCCAGCCATCACGACCCAGTTTGAGAACTTCCTCAAGTCTATTAACCAGGTCTACAGGGCTACTTATTTTAGAACCATCAAACACCTCATTAATCAATAAGAGAGCTTGGTCAAGGTTTTCTTGATCAACTACTGTTGAGTGTTGCAAGGAAGGCAGTATTTTCTTGTGCTGCTTAATTTCTGGTGCTGCTTTACGAAGTTGAAATTGAAGTCTCCATTTGTGCTCACTTATCTGTGACTCGCACCAGAGTTCGAGTGTACCAACAGTAGTAAAGTCGGCAACAAGTCTTACAGGAACTTCTGTTGTATTTGTTCGCTTTCCAAAGCGAATTACTGTCTCAAGAGGTGAATGGGCATGTAGTTGATCACTTTCAACTTTTATCAGATCTCCAAACTTGTCACCATGCCTTGTTATTGAACTCCAAAGAGAAAATAGTACTGGAAGGTTTGCTTGAAGGTTGAAAAGTCTCGATTCTAGTTTTAACCTACTACCTTCTTCGGTACCTCTGGGCAAGACACAGACTGCAAGTATCTCATTTTCTGACAACTCTTCTGCTTCACTGCTTATACCAACATAGTAAGTTCTTGGACTACCCGATCCAACTTTTACTCCTCCTTCACGACGTACAAGACCATAGTAAGCTGCACCAATAGCTACTGCAGTATCGAGTGACTGATTGGAAAGAAGTTTTGGTTGTCTGCCAAACCAACCAGAAACTATCTCTGCAAGCCTTGTTCTAAGTAGAGAAGGTTTGAAAAATCCACCATTAAAGAGGATAGCATCTGGACATACCGGTGCATCAAAACCCATTGCTGTTGCTGCATCGTGCAAAAAGGCTGCCAAATGCCTGGTAATGGCTGGATCTGGTTCGTATGGAAGCCCTATTTGGCGCAGTAAAGAACGTCTATCGCGACGTGGTAGATCGTTAAGTTCTACATTAGGTAAAAAGCCATCCATCAGTAGTTCTAGTACTTCTTCTTTTGTCAACACTGCTTGTAGGCTACCACCAACAAATCGGCTTCCACCACCAGCGAGGCGTATGATCACACTCTCTTCAGACTCTAAAAGACGTTCTTTTGCACTACAACACTGGCGAAGTAGTGCAGCGCGTTGATCAAGTGTTAATCGGCTTGTTCCACCAAGCTTCTGCTCTACCTTTTTTGCAAGAGAATGATCAACATTATCACCACCAAGCAAAAGGTGCTGTCCAACAGCAGTTCTTACAAAATTAACCTCGGAATTATTACGCAGTACACGTATGAGACTGAAATCTGTAGTTCCACCTCCAACATCACAGATCAGTATGAGGTCTTTGTCTGCAACAAATTTCTCAAACTGCTTATTATGTGCAACTATCCAAGAGTAGAAAGCAGCCAGAGGTTCCTCGATCAGAGTAAGGTTATTAAGACCTGCTTGCCGTGCAGCTTGTAAGGTAAGCTCTCTGGCTTCTTCATCAAAAGATGCAGGAACAGTTAGAATTACCTCTTGCTCTTCTAGCCGCGCCTCTGTAGAACCACCTTCTGACTCAACAAATTCAAAGTTCCAAGCATCGCGTATATGTGCAAGGTAGTGTGAAGATGCTTCGATAGGTGAACAAGCATCTTCACCAAGTTCTGAACCCCAAGGCAATATCTTGGCTGTACGGTCTACATCTGGATAACAGAGCCAGGATTTAGCAGAACTTACCAGCCGGCCAGGAACTAAGGCTCCTTGTTCACGTGCAAATGTCCCAACAGCAAAATGTGCGTTCTCATTCCAAGGAAGCCATAGACTTTCAGCAGCTACATCATATTGGCCAGCAATGTAGAGAAAAGATGGAAGAGTTCTGCAAGGTGCACCTTCGCCAGGAGCTACTAGTTGTGGAATCTCGTAAAGTTCTATGACAGGTGTAGCAGATTCTTCATACTCTTCTGTTGGCCTAACAAATGCAACAGCAGAGTTAGTAGTACCTAGATCTATTCCTACAGTATACTTTTTCTTTGACATTTGGCTTCCTGGCTCTACTCTTCTTCGCGTTCGCGAACATTAAACTCAAGTTTCCACCTTCGATCATTACTGCGCGAAACACACCACAGTTCAAGCGTACCAACTTCGGTCATCTTAACATCCAGGCTAACTGGCAGCAGAGATTCTTCTTGACCTTCTACTTGTAGAGTTACTTCAAGTGGATTCATCTCTTCTATATCGTCATCCCACTCTTCTATCAAGTCACCGACTTTATCTTGTTTACGAACAGTAGAACTTAGAAACCTAAACTCAGCAGGCTCTCCAATAAGTAGACCAAACTCTTGATTTGGAATAGCCGCTTCGGTTCCTTCTTCCATACCAAACGGAACTACACAAAGTGCTTTTAGAGGTGCTGGCATGCCAGGAATTGCAGGCATGGAACTCTCAACACCAACATAGTAGGTTCTGGAAGCACCAGCACGTATACGAACACCGCGTCCTTTTCTTGCTCGGCCATAGTAAGCAGCTCCACGAGCCACAGCAGTGTCCAAGTCTGGACTTTCGAGTACTGTTACAGGTTCAAAACCTGCCGTTGCAAGCCAGCCATTGAGCGTGTCTACTATTCGATTGCGTAGAAGGTCGGCTTTCATAACACCACCATTAAAAAGTATAGCTGTTGGGCAAGCAAAACCATCTTCCGAACGGCGTATTTGTACCTCCTCGTGACCTTCGTAGTTTGAACGTGACTGATGGGTGAGAAATTGTGCTAAATGCTTTGTAATAGCAGCATCGGCTGCATAAGGAAGTCCTATTTCTTGTAAACCTGAACGGCGTTGTTTTGCTGGCATTTCACTACGACCAGTGAGAGGAAAGAAACCTTCTACTAACACTCGTTCCAAATCCTCTCTGGTAAGTTGAGTTGAAATGCTACCACCTATTAGTCCTGTACCTTTGCCAAGTATAGTAACTACTTCACTATCAATGCTTGTATCGGTAAGCAAACGTTCTTTGGCAACACGCGATCTATACCACAAGCTCTGGAGTTGCCAGTTATCTATCTTTCGACCTTGCTCTTGAAGACGCTGTTGTAGCAGTCTTGCTAGAGCAAGATCCATATTGTCACCGCCTAGCAGTATATGATCACCTACAGCAACGCGGTTCAGTTTAAGTTCTCCATCTTCCTCTGAAACTGCTATAAGACTAAAGTCTGTAGTTCCACCACCTATATCACAAACAAGTATCAAGTCACCGACTTTGACGCGCTTACGCCAGTTCTCTGCTTGACCTTCGATCCAGGAGTAGAAAGCTGCTTGAGGCTCTTCAAGTAGTGTAACTTTATGCAAGCCAGCCATTTCGGCAGCTTTCATAGTTAGTGTACGTGCAGCTTCATCAAACGAAGCAGGCACAGTTAGAAATATTTCTTGGTCAGCAAGAAACTGTCCTTCCTCTCTGTGAGCGTAATCCCAAGACTGGCGCAGATACTCCAAGTAACGCAATGAAGCTTCTAAAGGTGAAAGTTTTGCGACTTCATCTGGAGCTTGCCAAGGAAGTATCGGTTGGGTGCGGTTGACTCGCGAATGGCAGAGCCAAGATTTGGCAGATGCTATAAACCTGAGAGGATTTTCTGCACCACGCTTTCTAGCGAGTTCACCTACGAGGTATCTTTCATCCCTTTCCCAAGGTAAGTGAAGGCTGCCTTGAGGAAAATCATATTCACCAGGCAAGTATAGAAAAGAGGGTAGCAGTTTCTGTTCTGCTACTTCGTGCGGATTTACAAGCTGTGCAATAGCAAAAAGCTCACTGACTGCTGCTGCATCTTCTGAATCTTCCTTATTGGGACTGGCTGCAAGTGCACAGTTTGTAGTTCCTAGATCTATTCCTACAACATATTTGTTCGACATAAAATAACCTCTTTATGCTATTTCAACTTCAGCAGGTGCAACTACATAGTTATCACCGTTTTCGGAGAGTGCTGGCATATCAACCTTCACCACCTTCCAGCCACGATGTAGCAGCGTGCCTTTGAGAGGAGGCTTACCTGTAACATTGCCTATTAGTTTAATGGTGGATGGATCAAAACCTGTGTCAACTTTAACCTGTTCACCTTCTGGAGAGCTTATTATAGGCTCAAGTTGTAGATATTTTTTCAGCACTTGCTGACATCCTTCGTGAAGAGTTCTAACTGCAGCTCCAACCTGTGCGTCAGAATACTGCTTGATGTCTTCACAAATAAAGTCTACAAGCCTTGAGTCTCGTTGAAGAATGGCCAGTAGTTGTACTGCTCTGGTTCTACCTTCTTCTTCACGCTTTTTTGCAGCATCAGAAAGCATCTTGTCAACTTCTTCTTTAGAAGGCCCTGTTGGGGCAGGAAGTTGACGCATCAGCTTGAGTGATGCAAGCAGTTCATCAGAAAGAGTTCGATTGAAAAGAATTGTGAAAAAAGCCTTTATAGCCAAACCTATCTGCATATTTCCTCTATGATTGCAAAAGTGGTAATAGACAAAGGGTTTATCTTATAAGAAGACGACCCTTTCTGACAATCTGACTCTTTCGGCTTTGGATGGATTCTACTACTGACTAGTTAGCAGGTGCTGTGCTGACTCTCTTATTGGCTTAACCTTTCTTTCCAGAGCAGGGTTTGCTTCAACCGCCTTTTGTGCAGCCTTTAAGCTCTGCTCGGCAAGTTTTGTATCTTTTGCAAAACCTGCTTCTATTAGATAAAGAGCCGATTTTGTTAAATGGAGTTCACCAAAATTCTTGTTTATTGCCAAACCTCTCTCTACAGCCTCCAAACCACTTTCTACCTCTTTCGTTGGGTCTTTACTCTTCTTTGATAGCCATACTGCGTGCCATCTGTAATACTCAGCTAGAATGCTGAAAATATCAGCATCATTTGAGTTTAGTTCTCTTGCACGCTCGATGGTAGCCAGAGCTTTTTTGAAAGTGCCTTCTGCAGATATATTGTTTTCTAACTCCCACCTAGCCTGAGCCAAAAGCAAGCGACCCTCTACAGTCCAAGACATAGAAAAAGAAGGATTTATCTTCTCTGCTTCTCTTATAAAATTGAGACCGTTTTTAACTGTTATTGCTGGAGATTTTTGTATATCTACTTGATAGTTGGCCATCAATGAGTAGTTTAAGGCAGAATTTAGATAGGCTGTAAAGTCATTTGGGTTTATATTTATCGACTTTTGAGCTTCTTCAAGAGAAGCTGCAACGGCTTGTGATGGATCTTCTCCTACATAGAACTTGTAATAAGCCCCTATCCAGCGTAAAAAAGAGGTTTCCAAATACGCTGTTGCCAATTTTGGGTTCAACTGCAAAGCTTGCTTAGCATTTTCTAAACCTTGCAAAACCTCTTCTTCTGGATTCTTTCCACGATTCAGCTTGTAAGATGCTTTTATTCGATAGAGTATTGCAATATTTGCATATGCTTGTGCATATTTTGGGTTAGATGTTAATATGCTTTTGCATATATCTATTGCACGGTCGGATAGTGCTGTA
>JAEUQL010000210.1 GCA_016789295.1 Blastocatellia bacterium
TTACAGGTGCTACTCTTCTTGCAGAAAGAATCTCTCCTCTGTATATCCACACCTTAACCCCGATCACACCGAAGGTGGTATAAGCTTGTGCAAAGCCATAGTCTATGTCTGCTCTCAGGGTGTGCAAAGGCAACTGCCCATCCAGATACCATTCGGATCTCGCAATTTCAGCTCCACCCAAACGCCCTGAAACCCTCACCTTAATGCCTTGTGCACCGAACCTCTTGGCACTGTCTACGGTCTTTCTCATCGCTCTTCTAAAAGCAACTCTCTTCTCTAGCTGTGAAGCTATCTGCTCGGCCTGCAGTTGCGCATTCAATTCTGGTTTGGTTATCTCCTGAATGTTGACAATTACCTCACGGCCTGTCTTAGACTGGATCTCCGATTTGAGCTTGTCTATCTCCGAACCTTTTCTTCCAATTATTATTCCGGGTCTTGACGTGTGAATAATTATCTTTAATTTGTTTGCAGCTCTCTCTATATCTATGTGTGAGACCCATGCGCCTTCAAAACGCTTTTTAAGATCTTTCTTCAAGCTAAGGTCTTCGAGCAGAAGCTTTCCAAAGTCCTTCTTCGCATACCATATTGAGTGCCAAGTCCGATTTACTCCTAGCCTAAAACCATAAGGGTGAACTTTTTGACCCACTTTACTCCTCCGCTTTAACTCTCTTTAGTTGGTTACCTATTCTTCAGACTTCGAAGGGTTCTTACCTGCCTTGTCGGTCGAAACGTGAACTGTTATGTGACACAGATGTCTTTTCTCTCTGTAAGCCCTACCCATCGGAGCAGGTCTCACCCTACGTCGCCACTTTGTCGCTCCTATGTCTACATAACATTCACTAACAAACAGGCGATCAACATTAACAGATATATTGTCTCTTTCAGCCGTCTGTTCTGCGTTTGCTATAGCTGATCTAAGAACCTTCTCGATAGGCTTAGCAGCTCTCTTCTTAGTGAAGCGCAGTATAGCCAAAGCATCACTTACATTTTTTCCCCTTATGGTATCAATGACAAGCCGTGCTTTCTGCGCCGAACCTCTCACAAACTTTCCAATTGCGTGTGCTTGCATCTGTCAAGACTCCAGTTTTTCAAATTAGAGTTTCTATTTCTTCTTAGCTGTTTTCTCAGATTTGTCACCAGCGTGACCCTTAAAGGTTCTTGTTGGAGCAAACTCACCCAGCTTGTGACCAACCATGTTCTCTGTGATGTAGACTGGTATGAACTTCTTCCCATTGTGAACAGCTAATGTATGACCAACCATGTCTGGTAAGATAGTTGAGCGTCTCGACCAAGTCTTATGAACTCTCTTCTCATTAGCTTCATTCATTCTGTCTATCACTCTTAGTAGATGACGATCAATAAAAGGTCCTTTTTTAATAGATCTGGCCATGTCTCCCCCGCCTTACTTTCTTCGTCTGACTATAAACTTGTCAGTGCGCTTGTTGTTTCTGGTTTTGTAACCTCTTGTAGGCTGTCCCCAAGGAGTGACTGGATTTCTTCCGCCGCTCGTCTTTCCTTCTCCACCACCGTGTGGGTGATCAACAGGGTTCATTGCCACACCTCTAACAGTTGGCCGTTTGCCTAACCAGCGCGTTCTACCAGCTTTTCCAACAGACACATTTTCGTGCTCAATGTTTCCTACCTGGCCTATTGTGGCCATGCAGTCGGTTCTCACTTTGCGTATCTCACCACTTGGCAGTCTCAGTTGTGCCCAGTCTCCTTCTTTGGCAATCAACTGTGCCCTTGAGCCAGCACTCCTTGCCATCTGTCCACCTTTTCCAGGTTTCAACTCTATGTTGTGGACTTCTGTACCAAGAGGGATGTTGCGTAGAGGTAGAGCATTGCCAGCAATTATGTCTGCATCGGGGCCAGCAACTACAGTCTGTCCCACTTTCAGACCCACTGGAGCCAAGATATACCTCTTTTCACCATCTACATAGCTGAGTAACGCTATCCTTGCAGATCGATTTGGATCGTACTCAACCGTAGCTACCTTGGCTGGAATACCTGTCTTATCACGCTTGAAATCTATCACTCTGTAGAGTCTTTTGTGTCCACCGCCTCTGTGTCTGACAGTGATGTGCCCAATGTTGTTTCGCCCTGAGTTCTTCTTCCTTCTTGCAACAAGTGTCTTCTCAGGACGCACATTCGACAGATTCTCACCTGTCAAATAAGTTTGATATCTTCTTGCTGATGAAGTTGGTTTTAACTTTTTAATAGGCATAGTTTTGTTCCGCTTCTAACTTTATTTTGCAGTTCGGTGTGGTTGGTTCAGCTATTATGCAATGTCTCCATACTCAACAGCTTTTTCACCAGCCTTGATGGTCACATAAGCCTTCTTCCAGTCTGGACGACGCCCTACAGACCTGCCTTTTCGTTTCTCTTTACCTTCGTAGTTTGCAAGTCTCACCGAATCGACTTTCACTTGGAATATCTTTTCAACAGCATTGCTAATCTCTATCTTATTAGCGTCTGTTGCAACATAAAAAGTAAGCAACTGCTTTTTATCTTGTGACGCTTCTTTCAGCTTTATAGCTTTTTCTGTTATCACAGGGCCTTTTATTACATCCCAAACAGACTTCATATCATTCTCCTCACTATCTACTCAAAACTTCCTGAACCTGCATTATAGCGTCACGGCTGAAGACTATCTTTTCGTATTGAAGCAGGTCATAGACATTCACACTGTTAGAAGATAGCTTCTTTACATTTGGCAAATTTCTGGCTGAGAGTGTCAGGTTCTTGTTTTCAGCAGAATCGACAAAGAGGGTCTTTCTGTCTAAACCCAACCTATTTAGGATATTGACTGTATTTTTTGTTTTATGGTCTGGTAGCTCCAGCTTGTCTACAACTATCAGGCCACCCTCTCTCAACCTTTCAGAAAGGACAGATCTTACTGCACCACGCCTCATCTTCTTTGGCATGTCATAGCTCCAGTCACGAGGCTTAGGTCCGTGGACATTGCCACCACCTTTCCAAAGTGGAGAACGCAGAGATGCAATTCTGGCTCGTCCAGTCCCCTTTTGACGCCAAAGCTTCTTTCCTGACCCAGAAACTTCTCCACGTGTCTTTGTTGAGACTGTTCCTTGTCTCTGATTTGTCAAGTAGCATTTGACAGCTTCATAGATAAGTGCCTTGTTTAGAGGTACAGCAAAAATAGAGTCTTTTAGCTCAATTTCACCTACTTCTTGATTTTCAAGATTTTTTACTTTGACTACAGGCATCTTTTCACTCCATAACTTTACTTGGCTTCACTATCTCTTCTTTATTAGAAGATACCCACCATTTGGTCCAGGAACGCTCCCTTTGACTAAGAGCAGGTTCTGTTCAGCATCAATTCTGATAACCTTCAAGTTCTTTATTGTCTTGCGTTCAACTCCCATGTGACCAGCCATTCTTGTGCCTTTTATCACACGAGATGGAAATGCAGACGCGCCTATCGAACCTGGTGCTCTATGAAACATCGAACCGTGGGTAGCACGACCGCCACCGAATTTGTGTCTTTTGATAAACCCTGCAAAACCTCTACCCTTGCTTGTACCTACAATGTCTATTGAATCATCTACAGAGAACTGATCTACAAGCACGCTGTCGCCTACTTTCGTGCTGTCTTCAGAAGACTCAAGTCTAAACTCTTTTAAAACTCTTGTTGGAGGTATTGGAGTCTTTCCTTTTGCTTTTGCCTTCTCTGTCTGACCAAAATGCCCCTGTAGTGGCTTGTTGACGCGCTTTGGAGGATTTTCTTCTACCAATCCAAGCTGTACAGCTTCATAACCATCTTTTGCAGATGTCTTCCTCTGCACTACAACACAAGGCCCAGCCTTTATAACTGTCACTGGAGTGACAGTTCCATCAGGTGAAAATACCTGAGTCATCCCAATCTTCTTTCCGATTATGCCGTTGATCATATAAACTCGATTCTCCTCACAAAAACTTTGGGATAAAGCTCAAAAAAGACTTCCCTAAGACCATGAAATAGTCTTTCAGTTTCAGAATGTTGAGGATAATTTCTACTTATGCTCTCTACCGAAGGCTTTTATCT
The DNA here is from genome assembly GCA_016789295.1 of Blastocatellia bacterium. Taxonomy (GTDB): domain Bacteria; phylum Acidobacteriota; class Blastocatellia; order Chloracidobacteriales; family JADJPF01; genus JAEUQL01. Next base: position 4,043 of record JAEUQL010000210.1, read on the forward strand.
CGACATCTACACCTGCTGGAAGGTCTAACTTCATCAGGGCGTCCACTGTTTGTGGAGTTGGATCAAGAATATCCATCAGCCGTTTGTGAGTTCTTATTTCAAACTGTTCACGTGATTTCTTGTCTACGTGAGGCGACCTCAAGACCGTATATTTGTTTTTTACAGTTGGTAGAGGTATTGGGCCAGCCACCCGTGCACCAGTCCTCTTTGCTGTGTCTACTATCTCAGCAGTTGACTGATCTAGAACTCTGTAGTCGTAAGCTTTTAGCCTTATCCTTATTTTTTCGTTCAACATACACCTTCCTGGGCATAATCTTGGGGATAAACTCCCCAAGATCATTACTCAATAATTTCAGAGATAGTACCAGCACCAACAGTTCTGCCACCTTCGCGAATGGCAAAACGTAAGCCCTTCTCCATAGCAATCGGAGTGATGAGTTCAATCTCAAGGGCAATGTTGTCACCAGGCATCACCATCTCAACACCTTCAGGCAGACTAGCTACTCCTGTAACATCCGTGGTTCTGAAGTAGAACTGTGGTCTGTAACCTGTGAAGAATGGCGTGTGCCTTCCTCCTTCTTCTTTGGTCAACACATAGACCTCTGCTTTGAACTTTGTGTGTGGCTTTATCGACCCTGGTTTCGAGATTACCTGCCCTCTCTCTATCTCTTTTCTGTCCACTCCTCGCAGCAACAACCCTACGTTGTCTCCTGCTCTTCCCTCATCCAGTAGCTTCTTGAACATCTCTACTCCTGTCACTACTGTCTTTCGGGTGTCTCTGATTCCTACTATCTCGACCTCTTCTCCTGTCTTGACTATTCCTCTCTCAACTCTTCCTGTCGCCACTGTCCCTCTTCCGGCTATCGAGAAGATGTCTTCTACTGGCATCAAAAATGGCTTGTCGGTCTGTCTGGCTGGCGTTGGTATGTACTCATCCACTCTCGCCATCAACTCTTCTACTGTCTGTTCCCACTTCCCATCTCCATTCAATGCTCCCAATGCTGAACCTCTCACCACTGGTATGTCATCTCCTGGAAAATCATATGATGACAACAACTCTCTCACTTCCAACTCTACCAAGTCCAACAACTCTGGGTCATCCACTGCATCCACTTTGTTCATAAACACCACCATTGCTGGCACTCCTACCTGTCTTGCTAGCAAAATGTGTTCTCTTGTCTGTGGCATTGGTCCATCTGTTGCTGCTACAACCAATATTGCTCCGTCCATCTGTGCCGCTCCTGTGATCATGTTCTTCACATAGTCGGCATGTCCTGGGCAATCTACGTGTGCATAGTGGCGATTTGCTGTCTCGTACTCTACGTGCGCTGTTGCTATTGTGATTCCTCTTGCCCTCTCCTCTGGTGCATTGTCTATTGAGTCGAATGCTCTTATCTGCACTTTTGGATTATGTTTTGCCAGCACTTTTGTTATTGCTGCTGTCAATGTTGTCTTCCCGTGGTCTACGTGCCCGATCGTACCTACGTTTACGTGTGGCTTACTACGATCGAATTTCTCCTTTGCCATCTCTCTTCTACTCCTTTATCTTCTCTAAATATTTCAGTGAACCATATCCAGATAAAGATTCTAAGTAACAGTTAAACTATTAAACCTATACCTGTAGCCTGTTTAGACAGTCGTGCCTTTAACTTTTGCAATGATCTCATCGCTTATCGATTTTGGTGCTTCTTCATAGCACTTGAAGTGCATACTGTATGTTGCTCTACCTTGAGTAGCTGATCTCAGATCAGTGGAATAACCAAACATCTGTGATAGAGGCACAGCAGCAGTTATCACCTGAGTACCAGGTCTCGATTCCATGCCTTCGATTCGGCCACGGCGCGAGTTGAGATCCCCTGTTATAGACCCCATGTACTCTTCTGGAGTAACAACTTCGACCTTCATCACAGGTTCTAGAAGGGCTGGACTAGCTGCTTTTGCAGCATCTTGAAATGCCATAGAGCCTGCAATCTTGAATGCCATTTCGCTTGAGTCAACTTCGTGGAAGCTACCATCGTAAAGGCGAACCTTCAAATCCACTACTTCATAGCCAGCTAGTATTCCTCTCTCCATAGCCTCTTTTATTCCATTCTCTATTGGAGAGATATATTCTCTTGGTATGACACCGCCAACGATACCATTTTCAAAGACAAAACCAGATCCAGGTGTCAGAGGCTCTACCTCTATCTTGGCGTGGCCATATTGACCACGTCCGCCACTCTGCCTGATGAACTTTCCTTCCCCTTTAGCTGCTCTTCTGATAGTTTCGCGATATGCTACTTGCGGCTTGCCTACGTTTGCCGATACTCCAAACTCTCTCTTTAGCCTATCAACTATTATTTCAAGATGTAGCTCGCCCATACCTGAGATTAAGGTCTGCCCTGTCTCTTGATCCGAGCTGACTCTAAAAGAAGGGTCTTCCTGAGCAAGCCTTGCCAGAGCGATACCAAGCTTTTCTTGATCTGGTCTGGTCTTTGGTTCTATGGCAACAGAAATAACAGGAGCAGGAAATTCCATAGCTTCAAGTATTATGGGATTGCTATCAACACAGACTGTGTCCCCTGTCATGACGTTCTT
>JAEUQL010000211.1 GCA_016789295.1 Blastocatellia bacterium
AGTAGAAAAAAGCTTACACCATCATAATTTATTAAAAATTCTTAACTATAGTTTTTACTGATTAGTCTCGCTTATGTTAAACAGTAGCTTAAAAGCACTGTCCTTTATAATGTGATCTTTGCAATAGTTTTGAAAAACGTTCTTGTTTTACAATGATTAAAGTCAAATTTGAAAATGTAGGAAAATTTTCAGAACATTTATAACTATTTCGTAGTAATGCTTGTAGCCTCTTCAAAAAACCTTTCTTTTGAGCTAGTAAGGGGCAAGATCTCAGTTTACGTATAAATTAAGTTAAAGATATAGAAAACGATTAAACTACTTTGCAGCATACACCTGTGAGGAACAGAGATTTGTAAAGCGCAAAGGGGTAAACGAAATGTCATTCTACGTAGGTTTCCTGTCGTGAGAGTGACGGTGGGCAAGTGGCACCGCCCGAAAGCATTCTCTGACTATTACAAAACTATATAGAGTTATTAAGCTACTCCAAGTTTGGCCTGTTAGAGATTGGTTTTAAAGAATACATTGTGTAGTGTCACTAGTAGTTGGATGTTTTTCCAATTAATTCCTATCTTAAAATTATCCCTGGAGGTGTTATGAACGATAACAAAAGTAAAAAGTTAAACGAATCATCGCAACCTGAAGCTTCTGAACAAGGTTTGAGCCGCCGAGACATGATCAAAGGTGCTGTCGCTGTAGGTATTGGGGCTGTTTCTCTAGGTGCTTCAGACAGTGTAAAAGCTGCTGAAGTAACAACTGCAGCCAAAAAGAAAACCAGCTCCAAAACTTTGTCAGACTTGATTCGCAACATGGCAGAAGATCACAACTTTGCAGAAGCTGTAATACGTGATCCTAGAGCTTATAAAGAAGAATACAACCTTTCTCCTAAAGCAATCCATGCACTCAAAGGTCTTTTTGTAGAAGACTTTGCTGCACTAGCAGGAAAGATTGGTGATCCAAAGAGCTTTGCTGCAGGTGTCATCACTGCCGCTTCCATATCACGTGGACAGTTCAAAGTAGAGTCATCTTTTGAAGGTAGTAGTGTAAACGTTGAAGTTGATAACGACGATATAGATAACTGCTATTACTTTGGCTAGTCTTTTCTAGTTATGGATAAAGGTAGATTAGTCTACATGTAAGCTTGAGTATCTACTCAGTTTAGTCGTTTATTAGTTTGCCTTGTCCATACTTATTGAAGGCTATTAGTAGTGATTCAAATATTTTTTCTTTATAGAGATCAAATATGTTAAGAAAAGCTATAGGTATAATTCCAGCAGCAGGACATGGCACGAGGCTTCATCCATTCCGTTATCCAAAAGAACTTTTCCCCATAGGGTATGTTAATGGAGAAGGCAGTAGTGACTTAAAATTAAAAGTTGCCTGTCAGTATGTTCTCGATTGTCTAATAAAAGCTGGCATCTACCAAGCGCATGTAATTGTGAGTGATCATAAATTTGAAGTTCTAAGATTTTTAGCAGATGGTGAAGAGTATGGCCTTAGCTTATCATACCTCTATCAAAGAGAGATTAAAGGTCTTCCTTTTGCTATCGACTGTGCTTATAACTGGACTAAAGATAGTCTCTCTGCTCTAGTTTTGCCAGACACCATTTTGGAGCCTTATGACTGTGTATATAAGTCTTTGCTCTTTTTAGAAGAGAGCCAAGCAGATGTTGTTTTAGGAGTCTTTCCAACAGAGCATCCTGAAAGACTTTGTCCTGTACATTTTGATAAAAAAGGAAATGTTTATAAGCTCTATGATAAAGACGCAAGCCAATCAATTATGAATACTTGGGGAATCGCTGTTTGGACACCAAATTTTGCAGAATTTCTTCATCAACATGTCAAAAAGTCTAGTCCATTAATAGGTAAAGAGTTAGTTTTAGCAGAAGTTTTTAATGAAGCTATAGTGTCAGGATTAAAAGTAAATGCTATCGAAATACCCAAAGGTAAGTTTTGGGATATTGGAACAAGTTCTTCTTTAATCAAAGTCCGTCAGGCATTTGAAAAACATTTATCATAAAAAATAGTACTGTTGAGAGCTAATTATGAAAAAAAACGTCTTGTTTGTATCGACCGGTTCATTAGCATTTGGTGAGTCAGTTATGGCTCTGAATTTCGCCCGTAGTCTACCAAAGTCAGACTACAATTCTTGTTTCATTTTGTCTCCTCTAAATTCAGTTCTACTAGAACAAGACAATGAAGAGTTCGAAAATGTTAAGTTATTTGAAGGAGCACATAAGATCAACCGCCTTTTAGTCATTGATTTTCTAGAGAAAAACCCACCAGACATAATAGTTCTATGTGATTTTTTAACTTTTGATTTTTCTCAAGCTGATTTTGGCATAAACCTCAAGTTTCTGCGTGCTTATGGTAAACCCATAATATCCCTTGACACCTATGAATGGGAATCAGGAAATTTTACTCTTGACTTCTTTAGTGGTGTAGACAAGCAGTTGCCAAGAATGCTTCTACAGCTTGATGGAGCATTGCGCCCTTGTCCTTTAAACAAGCCAGCTCCCACAACAGAACGGATTGTCTGTTATTCTTTTTTAGATCAGATAAAATGTTTACAACCTGATGAGATAGAACGTAAAAGAGAAGAGTTAGGAATTAACCCTAACGACTTTGTAATCTTCTCTGCCACTGCTGTATGGCAAGCATTTCGTCCTAAAACGAAATACAAAGGACCTTTTGGTCATATAGTGTCTGAATTACTTTCCTATTATGTTTCTAAATTGAATAAGCCGGTTCATTGGATAAGGGTAGGTCCTGAGAGAGAGAGAACTACTGAGAAGTATGGAAACATAACAGAACATAACTTCCCTTCTTTACAAGAAAGTGAATTTGATAAGTTGCTAGCTGCTTCTGATATATTAGTAACAAGTAATGTTGCATCAACCACACTTGTGAAATGTATCAAATACGGAAGATCGGCACTACTTCTTTACAACTCTATCAAAGCAAATCAGCCATCTGATCTAGCTCAATATAAACATATTAAATTGAGTGAGTATATGTCAAAGCTTATTGAGAATGCCTATCCTCTTCAACCTTTTTTAATGTTTCCACTAGGATGGTATAAATTTCTATCTCCAATCATGAAAGATAACCCTTATTTGGAAACATTCTACCGTGCAGAAATACTAGATGAAGAAGTGGTTCTATCAATACTCCATCAAGCAATACAAGATAAAGAACTATCATTAAGCAAAGAGGTTGGTAATTATGAAAAGCTGTTAAAAACTCTACCATCACCTAGCGAAAGCATAGAACACTTTATTAACCAGCATAATAGACAAGTAAGAATGGAGACTAAGGATGAAAATTCTGAGCATACACTTAACCGATAAATGTAATGAACGGTGTGTTTTTTGTGTTGTTGGTGTTCCAGAAATTGAGGAAGACACTATTATTCCTGAGAAAGTACGCTCTACATTAGTTGAGAACGCTGGCAAAGGATATCAAGCTGTTAATCTTCATGGAGGAGAACCAACAGTATTTGGTGGTCTGATTAACGTGTTAGAACTTATGAAAGACTTAGGCTATCCAGAGATCTACATGCAGACCAATGGTAGAAGACTTAAAGACTTAAAGTTTGTAAGTAAACTGATGTCATTAAATCTTAAATTGTTCATAATTTCTATACACGGCTTGACTGCACAAATGCATGACTCATTAACTCGTACTCAAGGTGGTTTTGCTGAAACTATACAAGGAATTAAAAATGTCAAGCAACTAGGCGGTTCAATTCGTACTAACACAGTTATAACCAAGCAGAATATCCAAGAATTGCCAGATATTGTTGATAGCATGCTTGATTTAGGTGTTGACCATATCAACATCTCCAACATGCACCCTGTCTATACTGCTTACTTGAACTTTGATCTTGTTACACCAAGCGTTGAAGAGACAAAAATATGGGTGCCTAAAGCCATTGAACGTGCTGTAAAACGTAATGCCATAATAACTCTAGAAGGCTTTCCACTCTGCACTGTACCAGGCTATGAAAAATATCACCTAGAGAATGTACGTAAAGATCATATAGACATGGAGTTTCGTGGTTGGTGGATCAATGACTATGATCGCTTTATGGACGATGTTTGCCGTATAAAAGGTAACCCTTGTATAGGATGCTTATATGATGATGTGTGTGGTGGAGTTTACAAAGAGTATATAGAGAAACGTGGTTGGTCTGAATTTAGTCCGATGGTAAGCTTGAGTAGAAATTTTTACAGCAGTAGTAGATTGGAAAGGAGATAACTATGAACTATGCTACTTCTTCTCCAATCACTTCTTTAACTTACTATCTCACAGAAGCTTGCAATTTACGTTGCACTTATTGCTATCAAGAAAAGAATCCAGCGCGTTCAAACATAGATGTAGGTAGAGCAACTATAGACTTTTTGATAAGTGCATCCGGTTCACAAAAAGACATACACTTACGTTTTTTTGGTGGTGAACCTTTATTAGAAATAGAGATTATGCAATAGCTTGTTGTATATGGAAAACAACAAGCAGAGAAAGTAAACAAAACTATTCGCTTCGATATGATTTCTAATGGAACTCTCTTAAACAAAGAAATAGTTACCAAGCTCAAGAATTTGGATATAGAAGTAATAACAAGTGTGGATGGCAACAATGCAACAATGCAAGCTAACAGACCTTTCTACAATATTAGGCAGAGCTTTAATGGGTTTGATAGTCAGCTAACTTTTGCAGTAGAAAAAAAAGTTGCTAAAGTAGCTCGTGTGACTGTATCACCAAATCAAGTCAACATCGTTGAAAACGTTAAGCATCTACTTAGCATTGGGTACAAATCTATTATGATTGCTCTTGCAACCAACGTACCTTGGCAGAAAGAGACTATAGACAAGATCTACCATACTCTTAGTGATTTTTATATTGAGACAGCACGAGCAGGTTCCATCTTACCATTACAAGTTACTAATCAACTTCTTTTGGCAAAGCATGAAATTCAGCATGATAAGTATGAACCTCCTACAAGTGGCTTCTGTGGAGCAGGCAAAGAAATGCTGGGAGTTTCTCCAAATGGAGACTTATATCCTTGTCACCGTTTTACTCACTCAGGTAAAGAGTATCTACTAGGAAATGTTTTCAATGGTATTGAACATACTAAAAGAGAACCATTCCTTCAAGTTACAACTAGCACATTACATCATGAGATGTGCAACTCCTGTCTTGCCTTACAGTATTGTCCTGGGTCTTGCATGGCTGCTAATTTACTTGATAGTGGCGATACTTTTTACCCAGAAAGTAGACATTGCTTAGAGCTACGTGCACATGTTTACAATGTTGATAGGATATACAATGAGTTAATAAATGACTGTCCACCTTTTATTTCTTTTCTTACAGAAGCTTGGAGAAGCAAAAGAGAGAAAGCATTAATGTCTCTTCTCTCTGAATTAAGCGAATAATAGTTATCACTGACCTCAAGGAGGATTAACCATATGATGCGGTTTAATGCTATTTTATTCAATATTGTTGAACAGTGTAACATACGATGCAGGCACTGTGGATATGCTGACTCCAAGCGTGCAGCAGTTTCAGAAGAAGATGAATTAATAGATTGGGCTATTCAAGCTGTTGAATATGGTATACCACATATCATATTTACAGGTGGAGAGCCTTTTATGCAATTTCCCCTCTTAAAAAGATCTGTTGAGGCAGTTCATAAGCATGGAGGGAATTCTGGAGTATTCACTAACTCTCTTTGGGGAAAAACTTTAGAATCAGCGAGAGAGACTATAAAACAGCTTCCAGGATTGACCCATCTATACTTGAGTACCGACATATACCATTTAGAATTTGTACCTATAGAAAATATTCTAAATGTCATCTCTGCAGCACGAGAGTTATCAATCCCTAGAGTAATAATATGTATTACTCACACAAGTGAAGAAGACAAAGAAATGATAACTAGTTACTTCACGAAGGATCTCGATTATATAAATTTTCACTATGGAAAAGTTATTCCTTCGCCACAAGTACAAAATCTTGTACCAGATGCGTATGATTGTATGCACGAATTCATTCCCAACAACTTCTCCCATCATTGTTTCTTACACACTCCTCTTGTGAATGCTAATGGTACTTTATCTACTTGCCACATTGGAAAAGTAGAAACACACCTAGATATCAAATCATCACCATACTATTTGGGAAATCTCAAAGAAGAAAAGTTAAAAGATATTTTTGATCGTTCAGAACAGAATGCTGTATATCAATTTTTACGCACATATGGACCCAAAGGATTAGTAAACACTTTGCTCACATCCCCAATGGAAAAAGAACTTAAAGATCAATGCTTTTCTTGTGACTGCCACATGTGTTTTATGGTTTTTCTAAAGAAAGATACTATCAACATTGTTGAAAATCAAGCTCAACAAAAACATGTACAAAATAATATCTTTTTGAAACGCATACTAACGCTTGGAGACACTATTTAAATCATAGTGCCTTATTTCTACTTTATCTCTCAGCAAGTTTATTCAGATTCTATCTGCTTGTAGTGTTCAGC
>JAEUQL010000212.1 GCA_016789295.1 Blastocatellia bacterium
ATCTGCCAGTTTTAATCATCCTCAAGGACTTACACTCGACAATCACCTTCTTTATGTTGCTGATACTGAAAATCATCTTATTAGACGAGTCAACTTAATAAATAAGCAAGTGGAAACAGTTGCAGGAACCGGTCAGCAATCTCGTAGTTACTATCAAGAAGGCCAAAGTGTAGAAATTGCTCTAAACTCACCTTGGGATTTGAAACTTATTGGGAACTTACTATTTATTGCAATGGCTGGGTCACACCAGATATGGTTGATGGATACGGAGAGTCAGATGATAGGACCATTTGCAGGAACTGGAGCAGAAGCATGCATGGATGGATCTGTAGAGTCAGCAGCTTTTGCACAGCCTTCTGGCTTGGCTTTTGATGGACAACATCTCTATATAGCAGATAGTGAGATCAGCTCTATTCGTGCAATTAACCTAACAGAAGAACCCACAGTAGTTTCTGTAGTTGGAAGTTGCCACCTTTTTGGTTTTGGGGATGTTGATGCATCTCGCCAAGACGTACGCTTACAACATCCTCTTGGAATTGAAGTTGTGGACAACTGCCTATACATTGCTGATACCTACAACCATAAAATAAAAGTAGTAGATCTTAAAACAGTCTCTTGTAAAACAGTTTTTGGAGATGGAAAAGGTTTGGAAGACGGTCAGAATGCAAAGTTCTATGAACCAAGTGGATTGAGCATTCTTGGTAGAAAACTCTATATCGCTGATACCAATAACCACGCTATCAGAGTAGCAGACTTGAATACTAAAGAGGTCAAAACATTAGAGATTATAGGTCTAGAAAGCTAGCATACACTTGTTGTCTTTATAAGCCACCAGCAAATACTACTGTTCGCCTTCCTGACAGAATTATTCTGTGCTCCAAATGGGCTTTTACAGCACGTGCAAGAACTATTCTTTCTATATCTCTTCCTATCCTGCTCAACTCTTCAGGGCTGTCTTCGTGGCTTACACGCTCAACATCTTGCTCAATTATCGGACCTTCATCCAACTCTGCAGTAGCATAGTGAGCTGTAGCACCTATCATCTTTACTCCTCTTTCATATGCACGTTGATAAGGATTTGCACCTTGAAACGCAGGCAGAAAAGCATGGTGTATGTTTATTATCTGCCCCTCGTGCGCTTCAACGAATTCTTTTGAAAGTATCTGCATGTAACGCGCAAGTACTATCAAATCTATGTGATAGAGCTTCAATAATCTAGCCACTTCTTCTTCTTGCCTCTGTTTTGTGTCAGTTGTTACAGGTAAACAATGAAAAGGGATCTTGAATTGGTCTGCAACTGTTTCTAATACAGGATGATTGCTAATAATTACAGGTATTTCACATTTCAATTCACCTTCTTTCCACCTTAGTAGTAGGTCATAGAGGCAATGAGAAGCTTTTGTAACTAGTATACCCATTCTCTGTATATTGTCTGAATAGTGCACAGACCAGTTTAGTTGATATTCTTTTGCAAAGTTGCCAAATGCTTCTTCCAAAGCTTTTCTTGAAGATCCAAGTGATTCAAGGTCTAGTTTCACTCTCATAAAGTACTGATTTTTGAGCGTATCTGTGTACTGTTGGCAGTTAAGCATGTTGAAACCGCGTTGATAAAAGAAGGTACTTATTGAAGCAACTAGACCTTTTCGGTCTGGACACTGTATCAGAAAGACAACACTCTTCATAAAGATCCTCAGAGAACTGGCAGGCTAGTAGCAATATTTCTCCACAATATACCACCTGTCAGTTTTCCGATAAAGCAGCTAGCTTCTATCATATTTACCGCGAAATATCGTGGAGCTGTGAAATATCGTGGTAATGTTTGACACAATAGAACTGTCAATTGAGCACCTGTAAGAAATAAGACCTTTATTATCAATTTATTAGAGCAATTTCTCTCTCTACTCACTCTTTTGGTGCTTAGTTTGCTTATATCTGTAACAAAGAGAAAAAGAGTTTATTGAAGGAGAGTGAAGATGTCTAAAAGATTTGAAGGTAAAGTAGCCCTTATCACTGGTGCAACGTCTGGAATAGGCCGCACAACAGCCATAGAGTTTGCAAAAGAAGGGGCTAAAGTAGTAGTCTCAGGCCGTAGAGAAGCAGAAGGGTTAGAGACAGTAGAACAGATCAAAGCTGTTGGTGGTGATGCTATATTTGTCAAAGCCGATGTAGCTAAAGAAGAAGATGTGAAAAATCTAGTTGAAGAAACTGTTAAACACTATGGCAAACTTAATATTGCATTCAACAATGCTGGATTTGAAGGACTTGTAGCTCCTATCACTGAACAGACTGTAGAAAACTATAACGCTGTTATGGATGCAAACTTAAAAAGCCTCTTCTTTTCATTAAAATATGAGATTCCAGAGATAATCAAGCAAGGCGGTGGTGCTATCACTAATAACTCTTCCATCGCAGGTTTAATAGGAATGGCTGGTGTTAGTATCTATGTTGCAGCTAAACACGCAGTGCTTGGTATTACAAAAGCAGCAGCTCTTGAGGTTGCAAAGTCTGGAATACGCATCAATGCAGTTTCTCCAGCAGCAATACAGACAGACATGTTTGAAAGATTTACCGATAGAGATTCAGAAAAGAAGAGTTATATGGAGGCACTCCATCCTATAGGTCGTGTAGGCCGTCCAGAAGAGATTGCTTCAGCAGTGCTATTTTTAAGCTCTGACGAGTCTTCTTTTATTACTGGTCATTCACTTAATATCGACGGCGGCTTTACAGCACAGTGATAGTGTTACTGATTAAAAACTTGGGCAGCTAAAATCTTCTGCCCATCAAAAAACTACTATCAGGAGTTAATATGTCAAGAGTATGGTTTATTACTGGTAGCTCAACCGGTTTTGGTCGTTCACTCACAGAAGCAGTTTTGAAACGAGGAGAGAGAGTAGTTGCAACTGCACGTAACAAAAAACAGATAGAAGAGTTTGAAGAGCAATATACCAACCAAGCAATTGCTGTCAAACTTGATGTAACAGATCCTCAAGAAGTACGTGCTGCAGTCAAACAGGCAATAGAAGTTTTTGGACAAATAGATGTTCTAGTAAACAATGCTGGGTATGGTACTATCGGTGCTATAGAAGAGGTTAGTGATGAAGATGTTCGCAAACAATACGAGACCAACGTTTTTGGTGCACTTGATGTTATAAGAGCAGTACTGCCACATATGCGCCAACAGCGTAGCGGACATATTCTCAATATCTCCTCGGTGGTTGGACAAGTATCTTTTGCTGGAGCAGGTATCTACAGTAGTACGAAATTTGCCTTAGAATCACTTTCTGAAGCCCTTGCAAAAGAGGTAGCACCTCTTGGAATAAGGGTAACAATAGTCGAACCAGGAGCTTTCAGAACAGATTTTGCTGGTAGATCGCTTCTACTGTCAGACACAATCATAGAGGATTATGCTTCAACTGTGGGTGATTTTCGTCAGCGCATCAGAGCTAAAGATGGCAATCAGCCAGGCGATCCAAATAAAGCAGTCTTAGCTATGATCCAGGTAGTTGAAAGTGAAAATCCACCCCTTAGGCTTCCGTTAGGGGCTGATTCTGTAGCAGCCATAGAAGAGAAATTACTCTCAATCAAAAATGATGTTAATAACTGGAGAGAAGTAGCTATCAATACTGCTTTTGAAGATGCAGTTGTAACGCCAGTTGGCTAACAGGAACTCAACAAATAATGAGGAAACAATGAACATATTTATTGTATTAGCACACCCAGAAATACGCAGCTTTAACGGTGCTCTTTTTAATACTGCCGTAGAAACGTTGAAAGCGGCTGGGCATAAAGTAGAAGTTTCTGATCTTTACAGAATGAACTTTCATGCAGTATCAGATAGAAGCAATTTTGCAACTGTTAAAGACCCAGACTATTTCAGACAACAAGTTGAAGAGACATATGCCAGCGAAGTAGGAGGGTTTTCTCCAGAAATAGAGGCAGAGATCAAAAAGATCGAATGGTGTGATCTTATGATCTGGCAGTTTCCTCTGTGGTGGTTTAGTGTTCCAGGAATACTTAAAGGCTGGATAGACAGAGTTTTTGCAATAGGGCGTACTTATGGGTACGGCAAGATCTACGAAACAGGCATTTTTAAGGGAAAGAAAGCCCTGCTGTCACTCACTACTGGTGGGCCAAAGGAAGCCTATGAGAAGGAAGGGTTTAATGGTGACATAAACGCTATACTTAGACCTCTTCAAAGAGGAGTCTTCTCTTTCACTGGCTTTGACGTACTACAGCCACACATAGTCTACAGCCCTGTGCGAATTTCCCCTGAAGAACGTGCTGAAGCTCTAAATGCTTTTGCACAAAGACTCCAAAACATAGAGAAGGAAGAACCTGTAGAGGCTGGAAGATTCTAGCGTTTTTTCAGTTTTTTCAGTTTACTGCGAAGTGTTGAAGGTGGAAGTTCTAAGATCTCTGCTGCTCCACCTTTACCTTCAACCTGTCCACTAGTGCGTCGTAAAACCTCTTGAAGGTACCGCCGCTCTACTTCTTCTAAAGAAAGCAGTTCTTCTAATAACAATATTTGGCTAGATAGGACAGAATGACCATTTAGCTTTGTCTCTACTTGATCAACGATAGGAAGGTCAATTTTCAAAGTATCAGTATCACAAAGTAGTACTGCACGCTCAACTATATGTTCAAGCTCTCTAATATTGCCTGGAAAGTAATATCTCTTTAATCTCTCCAAAGAACCTTCGTCTATTGAAGTTATCCTCTTCTTCATTCTGGTATTAAATTTTTGTGCAAAGTAGTAGGTAAGAAGTGTTACATCTTCTCCACGTTCTCTGAGAGGTGGAATATTTATTGGGAAAACATTCAGTCTGTAAAAGAGGTCGGCTCTGTACTTACCTTCTGCAACAAGCTTTTCAAGTGGCTGGTTGGTAGCAGCTATTACCCTAACATCAACTCTAATAGTCTGTGTACTACCAAGCCTTTCAAATTCACCCAGTTGCAGTACACGTAGTAATTTTGCTTGAGTTTCTAGTGGCAACTCTCCTACTTCGTCTAGAAATATAGTTGCACCATCGGCTACTTCAAAACGACCAAGTTTGCGCTTATCTGCTCCAGTGAATGCTCCACGCTCGTGTCCAAACAGCTCACTTTCAACAAGACCTGTTGGCAGTGCAGCACAGTTAATAGCAACCATAGGACGGTTCTTTCTTGAACTTCTAGCGTGTATCGCACGTGCCAGGATCTCTTTACCAGTGCCTGTCTCTCCACACAAAAGCACAGTCGAGCTAGACGAAGCAACACGCTCAACATTCCTTATCACCTCTCTAAATACTTGGCTCATTCCTACCATCTCTTCAAAGTTGTTCTCTTCTTTTAGGGCTTCTTGGAGGTAGTCTATTTCTTGTTCTAGCTTGCGTACACGTTCGCGTTGCTGTTGTAGCTTCTGTGTCTGCTCTTCAAGTTTATTAAGAAGTGTCTGTATTTCAGAATGAAAAGTCTCTTCCTGATAATTTTTAAGTAGTGCCTCTATCTCAGAATTGTTTTCATCTACTATCTGTCCGTGAAAGCTACAAACAGAATCACCTTTTGCAACACATTCTTTCTCTATGTATACAACTCTTCTGCCCATCACAGCAGACATATAGCCTGCTGCATAGCCTGTCAACATCCAGCAGACTGGCACATCACTATTACCTATGTGTCTGAGGTGTTGCTCTGCTTCATAAGAATTTCTCCACTCACCATCTACTTGAAAAATACCCTTTTCTCTATCAATTATCATATTTTTTAAGTATGGATAAGCAAAGCCCTCGAAAGCGTGTATTTCTCTTCCTGCCATTGCCCATTCTGACTCTGTTTTCCAATTGAATAGATTTCTAAGATGGTGTGCGTCACGATAACCACGTGCATAACTGAAGCGGCTCAAGATGCGGCGTGCACGTTCAAGTTCCAGATCTTCTATCAACTCTTTTCGCAGTAGCCCCATTGCATCTGCATCAAACAGCAAGAACCTGCGGTCATTGAGGTAGATAGTCCCTGTCTTTTCGTCTATCTGCAACAGGTCTATCAGCTTAAGTTCATTGGTATTCATTACCGTTACTGGTTCTCCAGTTGATCGATCATCTTTTTGTTGAAGAGATGGCATCCATTAAAAACTACTCCTAGTTCGCGCTTAAGCCTGCACAGCACCGCAGATGTTTCTGGAGCAAGAAAAGTTACACACATCAGGTCTATCTCTATCTGCTTATACTTTTTGTAAAACTCTTCACATATCTGCTCAAGGACTTTGCCACTATCAGAGTTGAGCGAACCTTCTATCTTCAGGGTGAGTCTGCCACTGTCTTCAAATTGTGAAATACGATAAGTCATAAAAACCTCACTGGTTATTTTGCTAGCTGTTCTAAAGTCGATTTGAAAGCAAATCTCTGACCAGAAATTAGTTTGGCCAGCACCAGCCTGATATTATGCTTTGCCTGCTCCAAAAACTTTCTCAAGACGAATAAAAAAGTCTACTGTTTCATTTCTCTCCAAAACTTGCTGTTCCGGCCTGCCTCCTTGCTTAAGAATTTCAGCTAT
>JAEUQL010000213.1 GCA_016789295.1 Blastocatellia bacterium
GGCAAAATATGAAAAAAAGACAAAGTATATTAGTGAGTATTATAGCTGCCATTGTTATCTTCTGGGGTATCAATACTTTAGCCCAGAATTTCTATCTTGACGATCTGCGTCAACAGATCGTAATCAAACAAGAAGAGTTAGATAAGATTAAGAAGACAAATGATGAAAACGAAGAGATAAAACGTAATGCTGCAGCACTGGAACAGTCTTTAAGAGAAGCTGAAAACCGTTTTGAAGCTATCAAACCATTGCTTCCACCCGAAGCGGAACTACCCAGAATATTTGACTGGATCACGACACGCACCATAGAAAGAAATCTAAAACTAGAACATTTCTCTCAAGGTACGAAAGTTAATGACCTTGGTACTGTAAAAGAAGTACCTATTCAGGTTGAAGTACTTGGCTATTATGATGGTGTTGAACGTTTGATAGAAGATTTTTCAAGGTTTGAAAGAGTTCTCAAGGTTACTGGAGTGAAGATGGTTCAGCAACCAGAGCAGCAGCAATATACAACAGTACGTGCTAACATCAGCTTTTCAGCTTATGTTAGTAAGAGACAGTAGTCTCAAATTTGCCTAAGATTGTAGGAGTTTAGAGATGTCACTTTTTGACAAATTTCGCAGAATACCTCCACCAAGTAGAAATATGGGAACTGGCTCGCTCAACAGGATTGGGCCTGTAAAAGGTAGCATTTCTGAGCAGAAGGAGATACAGACTTCTACAGAAGAGCTTTTGGAAGTACCCAGTAATACAGACATATTCGAAGAGCTTTTTTTGGATAGAACAAAGCTTTTTGACATAGATGATGAAGTGCTTGCTTTGGTAGATCCAAAGTTTGCTAAAGAACAGATAATCTTACCTATAGATAAAACGGGTCAGGTTTTGACATTACTTTGCGCAAGTAAACAGAACCAGAGAGTAGCAGAACACGTGCTCAAAGCACAACATAGAGGTTTGAGCTTCAAATTTCTATACTCCACAGAAGAGATAATTCGTTCTGCTATAGATTGTCACTATTTAAGACGAGACCTAAGCATCAACGAACAGCAACGAACAGAGCGTTATAAACAGCTCTCTACACACATACAGAAAGTTGAGACAGGAAGAAAACAGCGAAAACACCTTATATTTTCAAACTCTCGGCAACTGAGTCATCAAGATACAGCAATAAGAGAACTTGTTGAAAACCTGCTTTGTGATGCACACTGGGCACGTGCAACAGATATAGATATAGACCACTTTAGACTAGATCCAAAGGGCAGTGGTTACAACAACCAGCGCGAACTGATGGTTTGTCGCATTCGTGTAGACGGTGAGTATCAAGTAATACACGAAGAGACCATGGAATTGGAAAAATACGAACGCATTCCACATATTTTGAAAATATACGCTGGTTTAGATCCTAACAACATATGGGATGGTCAATCTGGAGTTGTCAGACCAACCTTGACATATGCAACTAGAGAGTCTCCAGTAGAATTTCGTGTCAATTTCATCCCTTCTGCTGATGAAAGAGGTGAGTCGATCTCAATAAGAATTCAAGAGAAAGACAATTTCACTTTCACTCTGGATAAAGTAGGGTTACTGCCATTTCAAGAAGAGATTTTCAGAGATGAGCTAATGATGTTGACAGATGGACTTGTAGTCTTTGCTGGGCCTATAAACAAAGGCAAGAACACTACTATGGTCTGTTTGATCAAAGAGTTTCAGGCAAAATTTGCAACAAAAAAGATTGTTACAGTTGAAGACCCTCCAGAGTTCAATCTCCCATATGTTACACAGATAGCGGTAGATAGAAAGAGGGCTGATGAGAAGAAAGAGAGTGGAGAAAAGCGCGGTTTCCACTATTATTTGGCACACATATTGCGCCATAACCCAGACATAATCGTAGTTGGAGAAGTTCGAGAGCCAGAACCTGCACAGATGGCAATAGAGACGGCAGGAATAGGACACTTGGTTCTCACAACTATGCACACAGCCAACACAATAGAGTCCATAGACAGAATGAGAAATTTTGGTATAGAGGACTACAAGATAGGTGGTGCTCTCAAGGTAGTTGTGGCACAGCGTTTAGTTAAAAAGATCTGTACAGAATGTGAAACTGTTACTGATGAAGAGATTCCCTCAATCCCCAGGCTCAGTGAGTATATAGCTCACACTGGGTGGTTGGGTTCTGCAAAGTTTGTTAAAGGAAGTGGGCGTAACAGACAAGGTGAGATTTGCCCAGTATGTCAGGGAACAGGATTTCACGGACGCTTAGGAATTTTCGAAGTTCTTGTAATTAACAGAAAAATAAGAGCTTTAATAAATCAGGGTGCAACTCCCGATGATATAAGACATCAAGCACTCAAAGAAGGCTTTAGGTCACTTTGGTCAACAGGGCTTGAAAGAGCACTAAGAGGAGAGACTACTTTGGGGCAGATTCTCTACCATATTGGAAAGCCTGATCCATTTCTGGAAGGTCTTCCAGACAGAGAGTATATTTCAGAAGCAGAAATACCAACAGCAAGGTTGTAGAAATTATGCAGGTCAACAGAAGAAATGCATCTATGCCTATGTCGAATGCCTTCAAACAGATGAAGGCAGTTCAAGCACAGTATGAAAATCAGTACCAGAGCTTCAAGATCAAAGACGAAGAGCTACTGCTGTTTACTGAAAGCTGTAGAGATCTCTATGAGTCTGGCATGCCTATTAACCAGATCTTGAGATTAATGGAACAAACAACACCAAATAAAGATTTTGCTGTTGTAATCAGACTAATGGTTGCTGACATAGAGAACGGAAAGCTTCTTAGTGAAGCGATGGCAGGATTTCCAAAGGCTTTTGGTGAAGACTACCGTTCGCTTATTAGTGCAGCAGAAAAATCAGGCAACTGGACAAAAAGACGTGATAAAACGGGTGAATCAAAGGAAGGCATTCTTGATATGCTCATCAGCTATATCAAGAGGCGCAGTCAGGCTCGCGAACGTGTCAAATCCGGCCTGATCTACCCTGCAATGATAGCTGGTGCACTTATAGCTACACTTATAGCTTTCTCTTTCTACATACTTCCTGCACTACGCCAGCTCTTTGAAATGATAGGTATGGAAAAGTCCTCTATAGGGATTTTTACTCGTTTCATTATCTGGTTTGGAACTGTTACTGAGCAGTATTGGTGGGCATTTCCAATAATAATTACGGCAATTATTGTTAGCCTTTGGGTCTATTTTAAGTCAGAAAATGGCAAAGCATTTTGGATGCACTACCAGTTGAAACTCAAAGGAATAGGGCCGATATTTGTCAAAATGAATCTTGGAGAAGTGATGTGGCTAATGGGAACGCTCTTTTCTGCTGGTATGACACCACAAGAAGTTATCACTATTTTGATTCAAGCAACGAAGAATAGGGAGATAGTAGAAGCTTTAGAAGAGGCCAAAGAGTCTCTTTTTCAAGGTATAAGTTTTTGTGATGCTCTCAAGAAAGCACACTGGATATTTGATGGTCATGCTTATATGGTAGTTTCTAGTGCACAGAAGAATGGGCGGCTTGGAACAGTTCTTCAAAACTATGCAGTACAGTTGTTTGAAAAAGTTGACCAGAGTATTGATCGTGCAGTGAAAATGATAGAACCAATAATGATAGTAGTTGCTGGAGTAGTAGTGGGAGTTATAGTTATAGGTTTCTACAGTGGTCTGAGTGCAGCAATCTCAAATCTTGCAAACAAGTGAGAGGTAGAGGATGAAAGGTTACTCATTTATTGAACTCCTTCTCGTGCTTACTTTGATAGCAATAACTGCTATTGGAGCAATGATAAATTTTGGAGCAGCACTGGTAACTTTCGATATAGAGCAGGTAACTACACAAGCGTCTGTATCCATAGCCAACGCACGCCGTGCTGCATTGAGAGGTAAGGAGAATCCGCTCATACGCAGATTTGATATTGTCAACGCATTACCAGCAAGGCGTCCTGGCATTATACTTGCAGAGGATGTAGCCGAGAAAGGCAAGGGTTGTACAGTTGGTTGCAGAGATAGAAGTTCAATATGTATTTCTGGTGCTGCTTTCTGTTATAAGCCTGTGAAAAATTTTACTTTTGAACGCTACTCAGGCCGACTCGATGAACCGCACGCAGTCTTTGTTTTAAGCAAGTCGAGAAAGATGGCCATTCTGGTCAGTCCAGATGGAAACATAGATGTTGCAGAGCTTCTAAATGGTGAGTGGAAGCTGAGAGAAGACCTCAGACAAAAGTCTATAGGAAAGGTAGTCAGATGAGATTGGGCAAAGAGTTAAAAAGGTTCAAAAGGGGTGAATCAGGTTTTTCTGCTATTGAATATGTAATCGCTCTAATTTTAGTGATGGTAGCTTTCATAACGTGGCTTGAGCTGACTGTGACGGCTGTTAAAAATGGTGAATTTGTTGGAAAAATAGGTGATTTGAGAGCTATATCGAGTGAAAAAGCTTCGGAGCTGGCCAAAATAGCTGACAGGATCGCGATGACCATACCTAGAGGTTCACAGAAGATAGGGTCGGTAGCTCCAAACCCTGCTCTTCCAGACTTCAGCGACTATCTTGATGAAGACGGTAGACAAGTGAATGTAGACTCTACAGAAGCCAAACTCCGAGTAAAGTACCTTCGCCAGTGGATGATTGTCAAAGACCATCCAAACACCGGTGATATATCTGTCTATGTCACAGTTAAAAATTCTGAGAAGAACAGAGTTCTCAGGCTTACAAAAATAGTAAAGACAGATGGAATTTCTATTAAAGAAGAGAGATAGAGCTATGAAAAAAGTGAATGGATTTACGGTACTTGAAGCACTGGTGATAGTTGCAGCAGGCGGCATCCTGATAGCTGTTTCTGTAAGTCTTTACATGAAATTTCTAAAGATCCATCAACGCCAAGAAGGTATCATAACCGTTGATCGTGAGCTTAACTCAATACAACTTGCACTTAGCCAAGTGCTAAGCTCAATGCCCGGCAGAGGAATAGGCTACTGCTCAGGTAATAACTACTCTGTTCCAAAACTTCCTTCTTTACAACTTCCTAACCAAAAATTTAACGATTCATCAGAACCGAGAAATGGGCAGTCTGGTCTAGGAAAAGATGAATTGCTACTTCCTCTTGGTATAGCAACACCAATCAAGATCAAAGGACAAGATGCTGTAACTATTTTTTATGGAAGTAGAAATTTTCCTCGCTTAGAACTTGTAGAAAAGAGTACAGAAGTAAATGTTGGTGCCACAAAAAGAGGTGTGGCACTTGTTACTGGAACGGGAAATGTGCAGAGCTTTGTGAACTATTTCAAAGAAGGATCTCTGATGATGCTTGTTGGAGTAGCTCCAAATAGTTTTTCAGTAGACGATGACAAAGTGCGCTCGCTGGCACGTGTTGTGAAGCTGATAGGAAGGGCAGTAGTTGTACCAGCAGGTAGTCCACAGAGAGAAGCAATTCAAATAGGTTTTGACCTGTGTGAAGGCTCTACTTGTAGCACCACACAGTTTCCACAGCTCATCAATACAGAGAAGCAGAAAGTTTTTGCAGCAGGTAGTGTGATTGTGCCACTCAACATTACCACGTTTTTTGCTACAAAAGAGGCAGGCAAGCTCCAGGTTTTTAGAAACGACGGAGGTAGTTTGACTGCGTTAAATTCTGGAACAGAGTTTGAGCTTGTAGGTGGTAAAAACAGCCTGCTAGGTGAGCCAGACTCTTTCACTATAAGCTACCTACTCAACAACGGGCAGAAGATTGTCAGTCCTGAAAAGCCAAGTTCAAGCTGGATAGATGAGATAAAAGCCATCAATGTAGAAGTGACAAAGAGTTTGAAGCTTCCTTTTGGAAATGAATTTGCCAGTCGTAGATCGAGTGTTGAGTATCCACTAACTGTGCGTACTCTTGAGTAGTTGATGAACCTCTCGGCTCTAAAGAAGCCGAGTTTCTGGGTCGGAAAACGCTGTCTCACGACAGTGACGAGCTTGAGAGTCAGCAAAAGAAGAATTGAGCAAGAGATGTAACGACCTTAGCAGTTCACGCTTATTTCTGAGAGCAATGAAGACTCAGAGTTTTGGGCAGCCTGAGAAACTTTTGGTAACTTAGGTCTTACGTTCCCACGGCGGGCACTCCCCCGCGTTCCTGCGGGTAATGACTCAGAATTTACATCCTGAGGTTTGGAAAAGCGCAAAATAAGTTTAACACCACGTTTAGCAATAACTTTAGCCGAATTTAAGTCGGCATTCTCAGAATGGTTACAGACTTTGCAGACAAACTCAGATTGAGAGAGTCTATTATCTGGGTGAATGTGGCCGCATTTGGCACATTCCTGAGATGAATGATGTGGTGATACTTTTATAACTAATTTATTTAATTTAGATCAAGTTTCTAAAGGTTGTGTGGGATAACCACAATGAGCAAACCAAACGAAAGCATCATGCTGAGAGATAGTGTCTAAAGCTGAATTGAAAGCAGTAATAAGGTCATCAATAGTGGGAGCTTTAGCATTTCTCAAAAAAGTTTTAATTTTAGACCAGCATTT
>JAEUQL010000214.1 GCA_016789295.1 Blastocatellia bacterium
CAAGAAGAAGAGGTTGGTCTCAACCTTCAGGTCGATCTTCGAGTTTGTGACAACCCAAAAGAGTTAACCGTTCAAGGGAAGGTAATATTGCCCAAAGGTTCACTTCTCACAGTTGGCCTCTGGAGAAAAGATGGTGCAGAGAACTGGGAAAAGATGGATGAAGAGACAGTAGAAGTAGAGATGGGTGGAAGATTTGTATCTTCTCTCAGTCCTTTCAAAGAAAGTATGAGAGACAATGTTACAGACCTTGAGAGCATGCAGGAGATTTTGAAAAACTCTTATGAAGTGAAAGTAACCAGCCATTTTCGTAACGACAAAGAGCAGCC
This sequence comes from Blastocatellia bacterium, assembly GCA_016789295.1. Lineage (GTDB taxonomy): Bacteria > Acidobacteriota > Blastocatellia > Chloracidobacteriales > JADJPF01 > JAEUQL01. The sequence continues at coordinate 327 of JAEUQL010000214.1, forward strand.
TCAAAGTGTTATAAAAACTGTAGGTGAAGGTGGTAAGAAGATTGCTGGAGAATGGGTCACAGACCAGGGAGCAGATGGAAAAGCGATTATATATAGCCAAAAATACCAACTCAACCCATCTGTTCATGGCCCAGCCTGTTTCTCATTCAAGCCCGAAAAGATCTAGTAGTTCCCGCACCCATTCCGGGTGCGGCTACACTGCTGCTTCCAGTGCAGCCTCTAAATATTTCATAAACTCTGCAACAGTCTGTATACGTCTGTTTTTGTCTGGTTCGAGTGCGCGAGAAATAGCTTCACTAACTGATGGATGTATCTTTAACGATGGATGACTAAGATGGATAGGTTTTACAGGAGTGAGCATTGCCGCTCGTTGTAATACTTGTTGAAGAGGTGTAAGTCCATTGATATTGAAAGGTAGAGAGCCTGTGAGCATCTGGTATATGACTAGCCCCAGACTGAAGATATCAGAAGATGGTTCAAGGTCTGGATCGCCCGCCGCTTGTTCTGGTGACATATAGGCTGGTGTGCCAACCACTATCCCTTTCAGCGTCTCCTCGCCTTTGATTTTGAGCGAGCGGGCTATACCAAAATCGAGTACTTTGACCAGTTCAGGTCGGTTAGGTCTGCTTGATACCATCACGTTCTGAGGTTTGAGGTCACGGTGCACTATACCAGCTTGATGCGCTGCATCTAGTGCGTCACATATCTGCAAAGTTATATTGATGGCTCTTCGTTGAGAGAATGGCTGAGTAGAACTCCCTTTTGGATGAACTAGATCTGCCAAAGTCTTGCCTTCTATATACTCCATAGCTAGATAGAAAAGCTTTGTACCTAACTCTCCATAATCATAAATGGTTACGCTGTTGGGATGGTTGATGCTTGAAGCCATCTTAGCTTCACGACGAAAAAGCTTGATAGCATCTGGATTGAGAGCTGTTTGTGGAAGAAGTACCTTGACAGCAGAGAGACGCTCCAAATGTATGTGCCTTGCTTTGTAGACCATTCCCATACCACCTTCACCAAGTTTGGCAAAACAACTGTACTGTCCAATGGTGATAGGAGGCATTGCTTGATCAGGTTTGTCTGTCTTGGCATCTGGGATCTCTACAACTATGAGATTGTGTCCATCAAACCTGCAGAACTTCTTTGAAATAGGGTAGTCTGTATTACACTTTGGACACGTCTTTTTACTGGTAGCTTGGTCAAGTTCTTGAAATGATGGAGAGTCTTTAGTTGCAGGTGGTTTTTCAGCAAATATCGCTTCTGTCAGCTTGCTTCCATCTTGAACACAGAACTGAGCCGTTATTGGATACTCTTTTCCACAAGCTTTGCAGAGCTTTGCTGTTTTAGGTTCATCCTTTGCGGTTACTTCTGTGGTTTTTTTAGCTGGTTTGATGATAGGTATAGTCTTGAGCCATTTGTCTTCTGTATGTCCTGGCTGTACTGGAACAACCTTCTCTATAGAACTTTCTACAAGAGCTTTTTCAGGTCTGTTTTGTAGCCTATTTTGTGCCTTCTTCTTTCTTTGCTGCATAACAATTGCTGCTGCAGTAACTGAGCTAGACAATAGAAAGATAGCTACAAAAGCTACTATCAGATATTTGTTAGTTGAACTTGTTGGTACCGGAGTTGGCTCAGGTACAGGCACTGTGGGTGCAGGTTGAGGAGGTAATGGAATATCTTTTGACTTCGATCCACCAGCTTCTTTTGGTTCTGTAGCTGGTTCAGAACTTGGTTCTGTAGCTGGCTGAGAAATAGTTGGAGATTGAGTAGGTAGAGTCTGCTTTCTGAATGAGAAAAATATTACAGAAGCAGAGACAACTATTAGTAGAATTAGAGTTAGTAATACTGCTAGGCCAATAAAAATTACTCGCTTTGAAGTAGGTGAAGAACTACTACTAACTGGTAACTCATTAAACTCTTTAGATTGAACTGCTGCAGGTTGAGCTACCGTATATGCTGGTGCTGGAGCAGATATGACTGGAGTTGGGGAAGGTAAAGGTCTTGTTTTTGGAGCCGCCATGGTTATGGCATCAAAAGGAGATGCTGCCCTAGAGGATACAGCAGGTGCTGCTGATCTCAAGGTTGGAGTGTCAAATAGAACGGCTGGTGTCCTACTGCTTTCTAGACCTTCAATAGATGCTTCTAGCTCTTTTCTGAAGTTGCTGTAAGAATTGGGTCTTGACCCTACATCGCCTATGGCTCTAAGGACAACCTCTTCAACTTTTTCAGGAATTTCAGGTCTCAGAGTTCTTAGTGGCAGTGGCTTTTCAAGAAGTTGCTGTACTGCAAGTGCTGCCAGTGATGATGCAGTAAATGGAACGCTAGCAGTTAGAAGTTCATAGAGTATAACTCCTATACTGTAGATATCTTGAGGTTCACCTGTCTTCTGCTGCTCTGCTGTTTCAGGTGAAAGATAAGAGACTGCTTCGGGACTGTCTATTGAACCTACTTCAACTTTTACAACTCTTTCAGATATTTGGCTTTGATTTTCTATCCGAATATTGTGTGGATAGATCACTCCATCACTCTGACCTTTATTGCGAAGAATTTCAACTGCGTCACAGAGCGAGCAGGCAAGCCTGACCGAACGGACTACCTCTAGTGGTAATTGTGTGCGAATAATCTTGGAAAGAGTTTCTGCCATCAGCTAAATAATACAATAGATCTGACTGCAGAGAAGCAGGAATCTTTCTGCAATCAGATCTAAGTATATTTTTTTTAGATAAAGAGGCGAATCAGTAGGAAGATAATCCCGGAAAGAAGCATTGATGCAGGAAGTGTGAAGAGCCAAGCCATAGCAATCTTCTTTACTGTCCCAGATTGCAAACCAGACTTCTGAGCTACCATAGTTCCCGCAACGCCAGATGAGAGAACGTGGGTTGTGCTAACAGGTAGACCAATAACTGAAGATATACCTATCATGCTCATTGCAACCATCTCTGCCGATGCCCCTTGAGCATAGGTAAGATGGCTCTTTCCTATCTTCTCTCCAACAGTAACAACTATTCGTTTCCATCCAACAGTAGTTCCTATTCCGAGAGAGATAGCAACTATCACAAGTACCCAGGTTGGAGCGTAGTCGGTTACTTTGCGCAGTTGTGAACGGTAGAGTTTTACTTCTTTGAGTTTCTGTTCAGGTAGCGGTAGAGCTTTTGCTTTCTCCATCTTTGCAAGCGATGTGTCTATTAAAAGAATATCTTTTCTAAGCTCCCATCGGTCATCACCTGAAAGCTCACGAAGTGATTTCTTACCATCTAGAAGCGTCTGAATATCAGCAAGCTCTGCTTTTATCTCGGCAAATTGTGAATTTGAAGTTGGAGGCAATTTGAGAGATGCAACAGTGGCTTCTTGGTCTCTATAAAGAGCAATGTTTTCTTGTAATAGATAGTCAAGCTTGCGAGCAGCTTCTACACTATTTTCTATCTGGTTGCTGTTGTAGTTCAGATTGATTGCAAAGTTTGCTGGAATAATACCTATTAAGATAAGCATTATTAGACCAACACCTTTTTGCCCATCATTTGAGCCGTGAGCAAAACTGACTCCACTGCAGGTTGAAATAAGTATTGCTTTGATCCAGGTTGGAGGTCTTGACTCTCCTTTTGGTGCTTCGTGAAGTTCGGCATTTGTCACTAGCTTCTTTGAAATTGTCAACAAGATCGCTGCACAAGTGAAGCCAAGCAGTGGTGAAACAAGAAGCGAAAGTCCTACTTCTGCGGCCTTGCCCCAGTTGACACCATCACCAAATGTGTGGCCAGGAAGGAGTGAGTTTGCTAGCCCTACACCAAGGATAGCCCCTATTAGTGTGTGTGAACTTGACGCAGGAAGTCCATAATACCAAGTGCCAAGATTCCATATTATTGCTGCAAGCAGTAGTGCAAAGACCATTGCAAGCCCACCACTGGAACCTTTAGCTACCAGAAGTTCAGCCGGAAGTAGATTGATGATGCTTAGTGCTACAGCAATTCCACCAAAAAATACTCCTGCAAAATTGCATATTCCAGAAAGAATAACTGCTGTCCAGGCTTTCAAAGAGCGCGTGTATATGACTGTAGCGACTGCATTTGCTGTGTCGTGGAATCCATTAACAAATTCGAATCCACAAGCGATGGCGAGAGACATTAAGAGGAAAATAAACTTTATACTATCGACAGAACTATCAAAAAGTCCTTCCATAGATACTCCATATCTAAAGGGCAAAAAAATACGGGCTTAAAAGCCCGCCCTGTTGTTTTTTCTCTATTCTTCATGTTTTTAATCTGTGTGCACATTTCCTAGTTCGATAATATATGGAGACAGTGGGAAAGGATTAGTAAACTTATTGTAAAATCTCTCAGTCTTGTTTTTGTACCTCCCTTTTTTTAAATCTTGTCCCAATCCATCCGAGTCGCATAAATACGGCTATCAATATCAATGCAACGAGAAACATAACCACTAATACTATGAAATAGCCTGTTTTTGCCCTCAGTTCAGGCATGTTTTCAAAATTCATTCCATATACGCCAGAGATCAAAGTAAGTGGGAGAATAATTGTAGAAACTACCGTAAGCACTCTGGCAATGTCACTAGTACGGTTTGCTGCTTGTACTTGAAAACCTGAAATAATACCATCGAGCAAGTCTCGCGAAGAGTCTATAGAATCTCTAACAGAGAGTGTGTTTTGTAGCATTTGTGAAAATGAAGTTCGAGCTTCATCACTAATAAACTTATTACGCTTTGTCACTATTACCATTAGAACTATTTGAAGGCTGTTGACCATCTTTTTGAGTGTTAGTATATTTGCTGCTGCAGTAGATACTTTGCTTGCAGCGTCTTTGTGTGTTCCAGAAATTACGGATGTTTCTAAAGAGTCTAGAAAATTGTCATTTGCAAGGTTGAGGTGTGCATAATCATATAGACAACGATTCATCAGCAGAAAGGCAATAAACCCAGGTGTTTTTCCTGCAAGCTTGAAATTTTCAGCACACGACACTTTTACTTCTTCGACTACTTCCATGGGTGATTGATGGTAAGTGATTATATAGTCCTGACTGATTACCAGAATCATCCTTACAAACTCTATCTCTTTAAGTTTTAAGGATGTATCAAGATGGCGTTCTGGATAGGCTACTTCATATATATAGAAAGCAAGACAGTCAAACCGTTCAACTATTCTTGGAAGAATCTCAGGCTTGTTAAAGTCGTTGACAAGCAGAAGATCTACTTCAACCAAGCGTAGCACTTCGTTTAGTGCTTCTATGTTAGCTCCTTCTATATCTATCCAGGAGAAGACATCGAGATCGGTCAACTCTCTGTGCAGTTCATCGCAGCCAAAGTACCTTACAGAATAGTCTCTACGATTGAAGCTAACACCGTGAAATATGGCTTCCTTCTCTATCTTCTCAATACTGGATAGTTCACCAATCGACTTGTTCATACCTAAGATCTAGTCTCTAAAAATACTTGGTGGAATGCCACGTCTACGCCCTTCCTCTGCAAGATCTTCTATCTTATAGAGCAGATTATCAAGTCTGGAAGGCTTTCTTTCGACATTTCTAGTGTTGACAACAGCAAGCCTTGAACGCTTCCCGTTTTTAACTGTTTTTCTTCCATCGGGTACATAAACTTGACGCTTTTCTCTTTCTACCAAGGGTCTCTTTTTTGCTTCTTCAATTACTTCAAGCCTAAGTTTTACATACTGCTTGCGAAACTCTATATCTTCAAACTTTGGTGTTTTAAACCCGATGCTTTTTCCTTCCGACTGTAACTGCTCTAACTGTTCTTTCTGCTGTTTGGCTTCAATTCTCAAAGTGATGTTGCGCTCATCAAAGCCTTGTTTCAGTTTCAAGTTTTCTACTTCTAAGAGCTTGTCGTGCAGCTTTTGACGCCAAAGCTTTTCTTGTCCACTGTTTGTCGGTTCAATAACCGATGTAGTTGTTGTTGGATATTCTAGATCATCCATAGTAAGGCTTTTGCTCTTTTGCTGTGCATTGGCACTAAAATTTATAACTATTATTAGCATTAAAAAATAGAATATTCTCATCTTTAACCTCTTATTGAATCTTATTGTAATCGACATATAGCAGACTGATTTCTGGCCTCTATAAAGACTAATGCTGGTTTGGCAGTTTGAGCTAGTGGTCTATTCTTAGAATCTAACATTTGACTGAAATAGAGTTCTATAAGCCTATTTTCG
>JAEUQL010000215.1 GCA_016789295.1 Blastocatellia bacterium
TCAGCAGGTTTGAAACCTACCATGTCGGCACCTACCTTTATAGCCTCGTCTCCTATTTCTTGAGAACCGGAAGTTAATGCAATAATCGGTATTCTGCTCTTTTCACCATTCATCTTTCGCACAGAGCTTATCAGTTCAATACCACTCACCTTCGGCATCTGTATGTCAGTAATTATCAAATCCAGAGAAGAAGACTGGTAAATTGTAAGAGCCTCTGCACCATCTTCTGCTTGAAGAGTTAAGTAGCCGTTTTTTTCTAAAATCCTTCCAAGCAGTGCTCGTGCCCAACCGTCATCATCAACTATTAAAACCGTCATGCACCTAAATCCCTTTCTCAAAGCCATAGATTTAACAACTGCTTTCTGTTTCTTTCCAAAAACCGTCTCGGACAGATAGTATTATCTCTGCTATATCCACCAGTTTCATGAAGGCGTTAGGATTACAATGCGCAAGCGTCACCAGCCGATTTATTTCAGCCATAGCGTGTTGATCATTTATACGGTTATAGTGCTCAAATCCGATTGCTATATTTTCATTTTCGCGCAACATTTTTTCTAGTTCGTTCATAGCAGCCTCCTAAAATCAACCTCAATGAAAATTTGTTAAACTTAGCTACTTACAAGAGCAACTACCATTCCAAATAAAACATATGCCAGAAATATCTACTTTCTTATTGAAAACAGGAGGTTTATGACATTTAGATGGAGGAGTTTCTTTATAAGAAATAACTTTTCACTTTTCAAAACGAAAGAGTTGGGAGGGTGGATCGTTTCAAAGTGAAACCTCCAGTAGAGCCAGTAAAGATGTTCTAGCAGTAGACCTGTAGCTTGTTTACTCTCCCAAAGCTGAAGGGTAAAATAGCTATCGGCACTTGGCAAAAGAGCTTGTAAAAAATCAGTGTGGCAGATTCAACATAAAATAGAGATGATAAATATTTCTGAGAGAAACTCTGGCAAAGTAGTTGTGCTCGATCTGACTGGTAAACTAACTGGCAGCGAGCACTATTCGGAACTGTCCAAAAAAGTAGAAGACCTGCTAGAACGAGGTGATATACTTTTTGTCTTCAATATGCGAGATATAAGTAATGCCGACAGTACAGGGATAGGCGAGCTTATAGTCTGCTTGAAGCGTGTTAGGGAGCGTGGTGGAGACATAAAGATTGCCAACCCTTCGCAGAAACTGGAGAGCCTGCTGAGAATCACCAACTTGCAGAAGATCTTTGATATCTACTCAAATGAGCAAGCCGCTCTAAGAAGCTTTGGACATTAGATTTGATCGCGACTTCTAGTTTTATAGACAATGGTTTTTCATAATTTTTCAATCTGGCTTTGAACCACATATATTGTAGTATTTCACCAGTTAACCTACTAAATAACGCATCTTCTGTGCAGGAAACAGCTTGACACTAAATTGCAGTTGTGCCAAGTTTGTTAGGTCTAGATGGTCTTGCTTTTCACCTGTTTGGAGGATGCGATGGGCAATAGAATCCCACACGGAATACCAATGACAATATGCAATCACAAAGGAGGCAGCGGAAAGACGACAACTGCGTGCAATCTTTCGGCTGGGCTTGCAAGGTTAGATTTCAAAACTCTTTTGGTTGATATCGATCCACAGGCAAATGCAACTATAACTTTTCTAGACAGAAGTATCATAGACATACACTTAGGCCACGTCTTTTTGGGTTTTCAGTCCGAAAGTGGCCAGTTTATGCGTCACCCATTCGAAAATGCAATCTACGAGACAGCTATTCCTAATCTTGACCTAGCAGCCTCTAACCTCTCTTTGTCAAAACTTAACCGCATTATCGATTCAAGCGACATTATAGAGCTATACTATGCTGTCAAAGAGGCTCGAAAGGAGTATGATTTCATAATTATAGATACTCCGCCCAACCTTGGCCCTCTGCTGGATATGGCTCTGTTGGCTTCGAACTACTACATAATCCCTATCGAAGCTGCCTACTATCCTTTAGAAGGTGTAAGCGATCTGGATGAGACTATAGGAAAGATAAGAAGAATACACAAAGAGACTTTGTTGCTGCTAGGTGCACTCGTTACCCGTTTTGACCAGAGGACAAAGATCTGCGGCCAGGCATATTCAACCGTGGCAGAGACTTTTGGTGACAAAGCCTATGAAACTGTCATACGCAACAACACAAAGCTGGTCACTGCGCCAGCTATAAATCAGTCTATTTATGAACATGCTCCCACCAGTTATGGAGCTGAAGACTACAGTAATTTTGTTAAGGAGACCCTTGGACGGCTAAAGATTGCAGTCGATGGAAGAAGCTTGATTGCAGTCCGCTAATCGACTATGAGGAGAGGATCAAAAAATCAACAGAATAGCAAACGTATCCCGACGCCAAAGAAACGTCGGGAACCCCTTCCTGTTTCTATAAGCGTTAAACACCACCTTCCTGTGAGTGCCGAGGGCACTGCTACAGACCTTACTGTAGCTGAGTTAGAAGCCGCTTCCCGCTTACCTATTGAGGAGAAATTGCCGTCTGATTACTCGACTAGTCGAGTAATAGATCCAGCTAAAGTAAAAGAGGTATCTTCCCCTAAAACACCCCTTTTGGGAAAATCAGAGGGTGATGCTCTCTCTTTTAAGGGCTACCAACTCTTTCTTTTGGAGAATGAAGCATTGAAGGCCGATCTAACCGACCTTCAACTCAAGAAGCAGAAAAGAAGACGGGACGAGATAGCCGAGATAGATCTGAATGTAGACAGCAAATTTGTAAAAGTTCCAAACGCGATAGCCGACAAGCTAGCTCGGCAACTTTCGCCTGCCGAAGAGAAGATCTTCGATCAGATCTGGCGTCTGACAGTCGGTTTCAATAGAGAAGTTTGGCGTGGAAAGATCTCCGATCTGATGCTCAGGACTGGTTACAGTTCACGAGCAACCGTGACTAAAGCTATTGCAGGTCTTTCGGCACTCAATTTGATCACAGTAGAAGGTAGAGACACCAATCCAAGAGGCCGTAGCTACAGGATCGCAGATCGTGCTCAGCTACTCGACTATCTAGGTAAACAGGAAAAGCTTGACCACTCGATCAAAAAATCGACGACTACTCATGCAAAATCTAGTCGAGTAGTCGAGCAGAGCAAGATAGACTTAGAACCAGATCCATTTGAAAACACTGGAGTTACAACATCTCAAAACACGACTAGTCGAGCCTTTAAAGACAACTTTGATAAGAAGAATGACGATTCGGTCTATACGCCCTCATCGTCATCATGGGATGGCTCGACTAGCGACGATGAGAAGGCATCACAAGTAAGGCTGATTTATCAGGATCTGAGCGGCAATAGTTGGGGAAGGCTTGATGAATCGGTCTACAGAGAGGTTTCAGAAACTCCTTTACCATTCATCATTTTGGGAATCTGCTACTCGATAACCAGAGCGGCAGAGCACAGAATAGGTAGCTTCAAATACTGCATCCCGTCTATAAAGGAGCATTACGACATAATGCGTGGTTTCAACCACAATGATCTTGTTGAAATAGCATATCGCCATCTGGTACGTGTAAAAGAAGCCCAGAGAACGGGTTTATGGACAATATCTACACCGTAAAATATCCGGAAAGAGTAGCGAAATCTGTGGATGCTTGACAGACTCGCTAAAAGCAGCAAAATTCTGTATCCTCATCAAAAATAGATGCTACGAGTACTATAACTTATGATGCAATGTCCCAAATGCCACAAAGTATTTCAGCAGGACAAACGATTTTGCTCGTTTGATGGGACTGCTTTGGAAGTGATAAAGCAGAGGGACGACTATATTGGCTACATTATAGACAATAAATACCAACTAAAAGAGAAGATAGGTGAAGGTACAACAGGAACTATCTACAAAGCCCTTCATCTTCAATTAGATGCGCCAGTTGCTATAAAGCTGATGCGTCGTGACCTTGTAAAAAATCCTACTTCTGTGGAGCGTTTTCGTCGTGAAGCTTACGCTGCAATGAAGATACGCCACCCAAACGCTATTGCAGTTATGGACTTTGGTATTACTAGCGAAGACATAGTTTACGTAGTGATGGAGTTTTTAGTTGGAATGCCATTGTCAAAAAGGCTGAAAGAAAAAGAGAAGCTAGGTTTTCTGGAAGCCAACCACATTATTCAACAGGTCTGCGCGGTTCTCGATGTAGCCCATTCCAGAGGTATAGTTCACAGAGATCTAAAGCCAGACAATATATTTCTGCACGTAGAGGACGGTCGAGAAGTTGTCAAAGTAGTAGATTTTGGTATTGCCAAACTTGTGCAGTCGATAGAAGGGATGGCAAACAACATTACAGGAGTAGGTTCAGTAGTTGGGACTCCACACTACATATCTCCAGAACAGTGTACAGCACGGAACGTGGACGCACGCTCTGATATATACTCTCTAGGTGTAATTCTCTACAGAATGCTTTCAGGAAAGCTGCCCTTTGAAGGTCCTACTTCGATGGTTCTGATCTATAAACAGGTTACAGAACCTCCAAAACCACTCTCTGAAGTAGCTCCAGAAGTTCCTGCAATTCTAAATGCAGTAGTAATGCGTGCCATGGAGAAAGAGCCTGATCGTAGACAGCCAGATATCACTACTTTTGGTCGGGAACTGGCTGCTGCTGTAAAAGCAGTTACTGACCAAGAGTTTCAAAAAGTCTTTCTAAATGCTACAGATGAAGACTTAGAAGCTGCAGTGCTTCTGATGCTTGATGGTTCTGGGTCTGTCATAGACAGTACTTCTGGAAAACTTAAGCAAGATGCACCAAAAACAAAAGGATCGGGTGATATTTCTGATACAAAGCCTCGTTCACGAGTTTCACAAGATATAGTTGCTACTGCTAGTCAAAAGATTCTGATAACACCATCCCCTCCACCTATCAATCTAAATGGTAGATTTCCTGAATGTGATTTGGCCACTGTAGTACACACTCTACTCTGCCTGGAAGTTACGGGGTCGCTTCTGGTTTACACTGTGAGCGGCACAGCACAGAAACTAGCAGAGTTGAAGGGCGATCAAGAACTTCCCCCTGCTTTCTGTTCTCTTTACATAGAGCGTGGCAATATAGAGCGAGCAAAACTTGGCGTCAGGATTGGAGAAGAGGCTTTCTTTCAGCTTCTGCAGATGCCAGTAGAAGGCAACTACATATTTAAGCCTGTGCTTTTTCTTGATGAATTGAAAAATCTTGAACCTATCTTTTCCTCTGGCTTGGATGTTTGGCAAGAAGCACTTTCACTTCGCTCAGAACTAGCAGAATACAAAGAGATTTTTCCAAACCTTCTCTTCTCTCTTAAAAAAACTTCTAGCAAATTGAGATGGGATGACAAAACTACTAGACAGATAGCCGAAACTGTTTGGCATCTGATCGAAAAAGATCAGGAGACAACTATTTCCAATATACTTGCAAAAACCCCTTGCTGTAATGCCAAAGCTTATAGAGTCCTTACTCTCCTACTCTCAACTGGCCAGATACAAATAAGCGAATAGTAGCCGTCCATACTGCTTTTTCACTTTGCCGGAAAATAGAGGTTGATTTTGTATTGTATCGGTGTATTATAGCTTTAATACAGTAATACGATATTTCAAGACTTCTAAGGAGATAAAAGCAAATGGTAAAGATAGTGACGATTCTACTAGCAATGGTAATGATGGCTGGCAGTGTGTTTGGTGCGGACAACAAAGGCAGTCAGGTTACAGAAAATGAAACAAAAGCATTAAATGCTTTACTGCTATTTCATTCAGTTGAACTTACTTATCAAGCACGGGAAGGGAAAGGAAGCTTTGCTGATATTGAGACAATGTTCAAGCTAGCCTACATAGATGGTGAGCTATCAAATGCTACTGGATGCCCAGCAATGGTAGAAGCTATCTATAACAACCGTTGTGCTGGTGATGGAGCGGCTTTACACGGTTATAAGTTTAAGGTTTTTGTTCAGTCGGCAGAAGGTGGCAAGCCAGCTCGCTTCACTGTCTTTGCTTATCCATCAGTTGCTAGCGGAGATGGAAAGACTGGTGAACGCTGTTTCTCTATCGATGATACAGGTGAGATTCGCATATTTGCCGCAACTGCACAGCCACGCGCCAGTTTCTAAAAAACTCCCCCGTACTGAAAGTTCTGCAAGTTTGATCGTGGTCTAAAAGAGCACTTGCAGACTTTTCAGCCTAACGCCATATCTGTTTTCTAAACTTCTTCGATTCTGATCAACTCTGCTTGATCAGTCTTGCAAAAGCTCGCAGCCCATTAACAATGTCCTGCTGATCGAAGGCTTTTACAACCGATCTCTCTACTTCACTGCTCAAGATCTCTAAACGGTTGAGAAAACTACGCTCTACACGTTCGATCTGGTGACCTAGATCTCTGATCTCCGCCTGCATAGCCTTGATAGACTCTTCTGCTGCAGTAGATCTCTTTTGATCAGCAACCATCTGCTCTTCGATCAACTTGACTACTGCCTCGATCTGTTTCAGATCAGACTGTAGCTTGACT
>JAEUQL010000216.1 GCA_016789295.1 Blastocatellia bacterium
TCCACCACAGTCATAGACAGTAATGATGTTGGGGTGATTTAGTCCCGAAGCCGTTCTTGCTTCACGTACAAAGCGTGCTTTGTGCTCTTTGTCTTTGCTAAACTCCTTGGAGAGGGTCTTAATAGCTACTGTCCTATCAAGTTTTACATCTCGACCCAAATAGACTTCGCCCATTCCACCACGTCCTATCAGTTTAACAACTTCATACTGACCAACTATGGTTTTTCCAACAGCAAAATCGTTAGCCGAGACCCCTATAGCTTCTCCACTCAACACAGTTCCGCAAACAAGGCAGAGTACTGCTCCAACTTCAAGCACTGCTCCACATTGACAAACTATCTTGTTATTATTCTCCACGGGTTTTTAGCACTTAACAGTTGCTCAAATCCCATACCTTTAAGGTAGAGTGATTTGAGGATGGGTTGATGATGGTCTGTAGAGCACAACCGTCTTACCAAGCACTTGCACAAGTTCTGATCCTGTCTCTTCTGCAAGCTTTTCTGCCACTTCGTGCCTATCTTCGTCACAGTTTTGCAGTATTCCAATCTTTATAAGCTCATTTGCCTCAAGTGCAAGACTTACTTGCTGCAAAAAAGCTTCACTTACACCACTTTTCCCTACTTGCAATATAGAGCTAAGGTGGTGTGCGTGAGACCTCAAATACCGCCGTTGTTTTCCTGTAAGCATTACAAATCTCCTCAATAATAGCTACTAGAATTTTTTCTAGATTGATAGAAATTAGAAGGTCAAGCCCCAAACATACTAGCAGAATGATGCTATCTTCCATCAAGCCAACTCTTACAGCCTGTCTTTGGAGCTAAACTTCTCTCATTTTTTCTGAAAATATCATTTCGTGCTCTCTCAAATAAAGCTTAGTCAGCTTTCGTATCTCTTTCTCTGCCAGTTCTGGCACAAGCCTTTCGGCCCAGACCAATAACCAATCACTTGGCCTTACAAGAACCTCTTTATCACCCCTGGCAACTCCTTTCAAAAAGGCACTTGCAACCTCTTCTGCACTCTGCAAACTACCCGTGAAGTTTCTGCTTATCGCAGCTTCAAGAGAATCAAAAAATCTTCTGTCGGTAAGATTGGTTCTAGTGACATTGGGATGAATAATAGTAAGCTGTATGGGACTGCGCTTAGGAAGTTCCCGCCTGATGGCTGCTACAAAGCTGTTTAGACCTCCCTTGGTTGCTGTATAGAGGCTAAAAGCAGAGCAAGGAACATAACTACTCATAGAACCAGTATAAGCAAGGACTCCTGCTCCACGCTCAATGAAATATGGCAAGAAAGCATGGGTCATTCTGACCTGCATTGCAAAGTTTACTTTAATCAATCTCTCTATCTCTTCGTCTGTCATCTCAAGAAATGGCCCAGCAACAAGAATTCCAGCGTTGCTAAAGACCAAGTCTACGTGCCCAAAAGTCTCAACTACTTCACGAAGCAGTTGATGGGGAGCCATCTTGTGAGCAAGATCGATTGCATAAGTAGAGATTTCTGGAATTTCGTCTTCCAACCGCTCCAATGCTTCTCTGTTGAGATCTACAGCAAGTATCTTTGCTCCATGAAACTTCAAACCTTGCACAATTGCCTTGCCTATTCCACTTGCCCCACCAGTTACTACTACTACTTTGTCTCGGTAGTAAGAATCCAGGTCTACTACACGGCTCTGTCTCTTCAAAAGACTATAGCCCAAAAGACCTACTGCCCCGGCTGCGGCTATGAGCAACCCCTTCTCCAAGCTCTTCATTACAAGCCTCCCAAAAATGAAAATGTGCAGACTATTATAGTGTAGTTGTGGTAGGTTCAAGTATTATATCCATAAGTTAGCTACAATCAGCCCAAACCACTGGAGACAAAGACTGCAGATGAGAGTTTCAACTCTACTACTTGCCCTTCTCTTCTTGGCTGGATGCGCCAATAAATCCGCTCCACCTGCTAACACCGATCAACAGATAGACAGTTCATCAAATGTCAGTCAAAGTAAATCCGAAACAGCCTCAAAAGAGCTACAGTTTCTTAAAAGATTCAAGATCGGACAGTCATTAGACGAAGTAAAAAGCAGAACCTCCGACGTAGAACTTAAAAAACCAACCAATGAACTACCTATCGGTGAACTACCAGAAGATCAGATAGTTGTAGAATTTAATGGCAATGTCTCAGGTTATTTCTACTTTGAAGGAACTGAAAACAGAGTTGGTAAATTGATTATGGTTGAGGTCTTTACAGACAATAAAAGCTATGAAAATGGTCTTGGTAAACAACGTATAGAAGCTTTTACAGCCCTTCTTGGCAAACCAACCAGCACTCAACAGGACGACGAAGATGGAGTCCTACTCTATTCTGCAGAATGGCGTAAACCCAAAGAGATTATCCGATATGCCGATATTTATGAATGGGGATCGAGCATCAGCCTGAGCACCCCTGAAGACTAATCTACTAATCAGCAAAGCAACTATCCCCTTCTTGCTTAAAACTGTATAGCCAACCCAGATAGGAGCTAACCAAGCTCTTGCTGGTTTATGCAAAAAAGATCAAGTTTTGGCCAAATCTTATAATAAGAGGCTATTTCTTATTAAAGAATGGCCTTTCTTTTATAATGAAAAGCCTTTCTTTTATAAGTTTGTAGCATTATTTGATGAATACAGTCTATTTTTTATTAAGTAGTGTCTATTCTTCATAATAGAATGGCTTCTATCTACAAAAGAATGTGCTTTTTTCATTAAAAAATAGGCTTTTAATCTCACCAAATACCTATTCTTTGTTGTAGAAACTCTTTTCTATCTGAAATTTACTCTTGACAGCGTAAAAGAAAGCTCTCTAAATTTCCTTCATTCTCATCAACTTTTGACGATTAGGAGTAACACAATGCCCAAACTTTTAACCTCCAGAGAGTATGACACCCTAACGCAAAGACTTGAACGCATGGCTGATGGTATTAGTAAACATAAGACCGAAAAAAATTTTCCATCACATATCAAAGAAGAAGATATAAGAGGTAAGCGGAAAGAGCTTGAAGATTCAAGGTCTAAATATGAAGCCCTAGCTCAACAAGCTTCTAAAGCATACGACGAATACAAAAAGCATTTTGATATTTGTAACAGAGAATTGGCAAAATATGATGATACAATCAGAGGTTTTTATGGAAAATCAAGCCCAATGGTAAATGATTTTGGTACAAAACCTTTTACTATTCCAGTAGGTCGTATTAAAAAGTCAAGAGATAAAGAACCTAGCGCATAAACTATTTCAAAAAACTAAATTCGAACCTCAGCAAGTTCTTAACCTACGCTGGGGTTTACAGTTTATAGTCCCCAAAAAGTAGTTATAACACCTTTAAAGTCTAACTCCTTACCGCCATCACATATAAACTTCTTCTATTTCATCATCAACCGTCTTAAGAATCTTCTGTTCACCAAGCTTTTCCACAATTGGCAAAGCTACCTCTATAACTTTAAGTAACTCTAAGGAGTCAAAGAGATAAAAAGCTCTATCTTCACAAATCTTTCCAAAATTAATTCTATAAAAGTTCCTTTTCTGCATTAGTAGTATCCAGAGACTAGAAATCTCTCTTTGTGAAGACTCAAGGAATCGAAAGATTTTTCCCCGACTACTAGCACATAAACCATTGACTCTGATTGATTTATTAACCATCAGAAACCTTTGAGAGTAAGAGCTTATAATTGTTTCTCACAGTTTGAGTATTTGGATGCTCAGAACCTAGAACTTGTTCAAAGATGCTCAGGGCTTGCAAGTAGAGAGGCTCTGCTTGTTCATACCTTCCTTGACTTCTGTAGAGTTCAGCAAGGTTGTTGAGGCTTCTGGCTGTATAAGGATGGTTTAGTCCTAGTACTGTCTTTCTTATCTCTAGAGCTTGCAAGTAGAGAGGCTCTGCTTCACTGTATCTTCCTCTTAAATCACAGTAACTAGCAGCTTTATTGAATAACACTCCTTGTCTTTCAAAAATAATCTGTTTGTTTTGAGTAAAATCTAAAATCTCTCTTATATGCGGGAGAAGTTGATTACATATTTGTGTGTCAGAATGTTTTTCTTCTGGGAATGCTTGGATCAACGCCTCTGTAAGAAACTTCAATATTTCTTTAGTCTGATCAACAGATAGCTTGTCTTTCACTACTTCTTGTACCAATCGATGCATACTACAAGTTCTGTTGGCTGGATTTATCTGAATCAGTGAATAGCGGGAAAGTGGATAAAAAAGCTCGTTCAGTAAAGTCTCATCTTCTTCTACTCCTTCGAGTGATTGTGCAATTTCTGGAGAGAGCTGTTTAGCACCAAAAATGAAAAATTCAAATGCAATATCATCTGGAGCAAGAAGGGATATAGAATAGAGCAGTTGTTTTGCTGCTTCATCTTTTTCAATCTCTTGAAGATTTAACTCCCAAATTGTTGCGATGGACTCTTTTTCAGTAAGTGTTTGATCCTTCTTGAATATAGCTATCTTTTTGTTTCGAAAAGTATTTAGATATGTTCGAATATTTGTCTTTCGTGTGGCTACGTATGAAGCAGCTTGGTTGATTGCAAGTGTAAAGTAGCCAAACTCTTTTAACAACTCTTCAACTGCTTTTTGCTCATCTTCTGAAAGATCCTTTCTCTGACAGCTCTTTAAGAAAAACTCTTTTGCTTGCTGACTTTCCAACAGTTGAAGCTGATGAATCCGAATCTTACCTATTCCAAGAGCTTCGAGATACTCACCTCTCGAAGTAATCAGAATATGACCACGGTAATCTTTTGGGAGAAACCCTTTCATCAGTTCTGGTTCATCAACATTGTCTATCAGAAGAAACCAATCAGAGTTTTCTTCAAACCAGTTGTTGACAACTCTTTTGACATCCTCATCCCCTTCGGCAAATAGGCCAAGCTCTTTGGCTATCTCAAAATAGCTTGTAATGATATCCGAGGTACTTGCTGCATTGATGAAAAAGCCGTGTTTGTACTGATCTTTGAAACGTTTTGCATAGACCAAAGATGTCTGGGTTTTGCCAAGTCCACCAGTACCTACAATTGCTTGTGCAAAAGGTCTAGCAGTATGAGACTGAAAACCAGCTTGTAACTGATTGATAATCTCTTCTCTGCCTGTAAAGTATTCGGTTATTTCTCTGTTAATTTGCCAAACTCTCTTTTCTGGCTTGGGTGCTGGTGAAGAGTTTGGTTTGCTTAGTTTCGGCAAGGCATCTTCTACAAAGTGGAGCATATAACATGCCGCAGCTTTGGCAGCGTATGGTTGACAAGAGTCGTTCTTTTCATCATCTGCATAGTCACATACACCTTTAATTACAAATGCAGCAAGTGATTGATCTTGGTTATAGCAAGCTTTCAAGAAAGGTGCTGCTTCCATCTCCAGTGCAAGCACGTTGCGGTCAAATTTATCTGCAAGATCATCAAATATATCTTTATCTTCGACGACACTGTTACCTGTAGCAAAAGAGCCATACCAAGCTTTGGGTGTTTCACGATCTCGATTTGGACTGGTTTGAAGTTTTCTATAAAGAAGGTTTGCAAGATATGTGCTTCCTTTCTCTGTGATGTTAATTCCTGTTTCTATTTTGATCATCTGATCTTTTTCAAGAAGGCTGATAACTGTCGTCCAATCTGGGCAATTTTCTTTGTCTTTGGGAGAAGGTTTCCAACCAGGATCACTGTGCAGTTGAAACAGAATCCACTCTTTCTGATATCGTGGTGAAAGCGGTTTAGGATCTTTTATTGAAGCAACCCAGTTTTGATTGTGCTCGGTAAAGTCTTGAAGCCATTGCTGTAAGTAAGGGTGAACATTGTGACTTTGTATCTCGTGCTGCAACTCTCCATTCTTCTTCTTTCCTATGTCATAGAAAAAAGCTTGGTTGGCAACAATTACATCTCCAAACTCTATCCCTTTCTTTCTACGTCCTGCACAGATACCAACCATACAGATCATTTTCGGGGTAATGATATGAAGAATGTTTGATGCTACTGTAGCGGCTGTAGTCGGTCCCATTTGCGATTGTGCTATTGCTCCAATCGACAGATCTTTACCATTTTTTAAGCGAATGTTGGTTGTGTAGTAGATATGTTGTTGAGGAGTCTGTTTCTGTGTCCATTTATTTCTACCACCTTCCTTCAAGTTCAAGACGGCGGTAAGCTCTTTCTGCAATGCAGTGATAACGAGTAGGTCAAGTTCTATCTTTTCCATAGCAGTTTATACACTTTGTCATTTGTGAGAATTGAAGCAACTGGTTTCTGAGATTGTAATCTAGATCATTAAGAAAGGATAGGCAGAAAGTTAAGAAGTCGATTTTAATTATTTGTTAAAAATTGAACAACGTTAGATAAAACATCATACCTCTTGCTAAAGTCACTTTTCAGTACTAGTTTAATCTCTCACCATATAAGCTTTTGCAAGAGGGCTAGTGAAAAAGTATAAGATCGCCATTATTGGTTGTGGAACAGCAGGCTCTGCAACCGCCATCTT
>JAEUQL010000217.1 GCA_016789295.1 Blastocatellia bacterium
GGTTTTGAAAAAGCTCGGCGTGTCTGGGTGCTGGTACAGCCGGTTCGTGTGGAGCAGGCACAGAAATATAGAGAAAAAAAGGTCTCTTTTCTGATGACCAGAGTTTTATTAAGTCAGTTGCTTTGCGTGCGAATACATCAGTAGCGTAATCTTCTGGAGCATTTCCAAAATTGATTATCTGTCCATTATTATTCATTATGTAGTTGAAGCCTTTTGCAGAGCCATCTGTTGCTAGCCATTGAGTCCATCCAGGTGGAACATAAGTTCTATCATCTCTTTCAGGATAGCCATTAAGATATTTTCCTATAAGTGCTGTCTGGTAACCTGCTCCTTGAAGCCAGGTAGCTATTGTTGAATTCTCATTACCGAGTGCACGAAATTTCTCAAAACCTCCATCGGGTGCATCATTTTCCAATACTTGATGATTGTGTGGATATTGACCACGAAGTATTGAGGAACGAGATGGGCAACAGAGGGGTTCAGTAACAAAGGCATTTGAGAATGTAGTTCCTTTGCTAATCAATAGTTGTTGAAGTTTGGGCATAAACTCTACAGATCGAGTTTCTTGGTCGTCACTAAGAATCAGCACAATGTTTGGTCTATTGGCTGTTGGTCTACTTTGGCTTTCAACAACAAAGCTGTTTGTTAGGACAAAAATGAGTATTGCCAACAGTAGTTGTACAAGTCTCAGCATATTTCTACCTTTCTTCATAGGTGTTAAAAGCTTTCTGTTTGAAAAAATAGAGATTTCTGGTTTTAAGGCTAAAGACTTAGGATTAGAAAAGAGGAAAAAAAGTCTTTAATTTTTCTAACAAAATTACTTCTAAAAAAAGTCTGTTTTGTTGATTGTTATCTGATCACTGGGAAAGGCAGTAGTCATGAGGTATGGATTAAAATCTCTCCACCAACCAGAAAATCTTTGTCTGTTCTCTAGGTTGATCATAGAGAGTTTTTGCCAATCAGACGATGGGTTGAAATCGTGCAGTGTAACTTCAATAGAACGAGGATCGATACTGAGACCCGTTTGCAACGATTTCATGACGCTCTCTTTTGCACTCCAAAATAGATTGGCATACTTGGCTTTTTCTAAACAGCTAGTAAGAAACTGCTGTTCCGGTTTTGTAAAGTAGTCAGCAATAAATTGATCGCTTCTTGCTTCGATCAACTCTAGATCGCAGCCATGAGGAAAGTTTCCTACAGTACATATTGCACGTTCTGCACGGTGGCTTATAGAGATGTAGAAGTTTGGTAAAGTTTCTGAGACAAGTAATGGACTACCGCTTGGTGCATTGACAATCTCTATTTTGCAGAACTGTTCAGTTGAAGCAATGCCTAGCAAAGGCTCAGGTAAATAGTCTGCAAAAGTCGTTTTTTCAGCAGCTTCGACAGCAGCAAGTTTGGCTGTCCAACGACCTAACAACCACTCTCTTCGCTTCTTCTCAAAAGCAAACTTTGCAGCTTTTGAAGTTTCTGTAGGTGATAACCAATTGAGGCTTGAAGGTATGTTCGTCTGTGTCTGCATCAGCCAAAAGATGGGTGGCATGGATCCTCTTGTTAAAAACTACATTCTCACCATACAACTTCTATACACCTTTATGACAGGTTTGAAAAACAAAAAAACCGTAAAATTCTACTGAGAATACTAATTGACTTATCATAAGCAAGTTTAATAGTATAGACAATGTAAGGTTTATCAAGTGATAAATATTAGTAATATGTTTGGTAAAACAGTAGTTAAACTCGCCATATCAATTATTTAGCAGTATGATATGGTTTTTGTGTCTTGTAGAATCTGAGAGGTTACAATGAGAGTATGGAAACAACAAATGCTAGAACAGACTCAACAAGATATCAGTAAGTGGGCTGGAATGTACTATACCCATGCAGAATTTTGGGGGAATCATTTCTATCCTCTACTTATCGAATCAAATGGAGATCTGTACCTTCACGAAACGAAATTGAGTTATGCGTTTGACAGTACAACAGACACACTTTCATTCAGTGGACAGCCAGTAAGAGGTGCAAAACCAACAGTTAGGGTCAAATTTTCAAAAGGTGGAGATGGGAAGAATCGTTTTTCTGGAGTTATGTATCCACAACCAGGAGATGGCCCAGGCAGTTTTACTGGTATTCAGATGTTAAAAACACAGACCTGGGGCACGCCTACAGGCCAGATAGATCTACCACTTATTGGTAAGATCTACATTGGTGATCACACTTGGGTAACAATGAATGATAACAATTGCTGGAGTGTGTTAGGTGGAGGACCTCAATACTACTGCAATAACAGATGGAAAAAGATAGGTAACACTCAAGTCTATTTTCCACCAGAGGGCAGACTGATCAACTCCATAGGAGAAGGCAATGCACAAATGACAAGCTGCATGGGTGGAACGCCTTCCAATTTCTTAGGTATTCCAACATATGCTGGAATAGTCTATGGGCTGCATGGAGTGTGCCACCAGATGGCCAACCGGATAATGCTTGGTGCAGGCAAGCTCACCGTAGATGGTGCAGAAGGGTACGCGCTTTCTTGGGTCAATTATGGTGCTTATGGTGTACGTGTTCCACCTCCAATATTTGCTATTTTGGCTCCTATAGTTGGCCCTGTTGGTTTGGTTGCTTTGCTTGGTTATATGGCTGGAATAAACATTGCTTTTGGTGTGCAATGTGCAAACTGCGGTGCTCCATATCCTGGCCCACTAATGGCCAGAGATGAAGAAGGGGCTGAAGACTACGAAAGAAGGCTGGTAAGCGAAGTTATGAAACTGCACAGCAGCAAAAGAAGCGATGCTAGCCCAAAGAATGTTCTTGATATGAGTGCAGAGGATCTGATGGCTATATTTGAAGAGAGTCACCATCTTTATATGGATGAGCTGGCACTCTACCTTGACTATAAAGTAGGCAATTCGATATCTGCACACAAGATCAGTAATATTCTAGAGGTTTATGATGAACAAGGAGGGTTGACAGAAGATATAGTTCGAGAAGGTGTAAACAATTTTCCAAAGTCTAGGGAAGCTTTGAAAGAAATGGCGGCTTCTGTAAGCTTTGATCTAGTCTTGGCTGCTGCCAAGATGAACCAGAGCATTATTCAAACACAGCAGGAAGTAGCCAACCTGCTTACGCAGATCGAATACACAAAGATATTCGACTACAACCCGGATATGAAAGTGGGTCTGATAGATCCGAACATCATGACTTCTGTTTAACACTTGTCTACTGATGGAGGTTGTTTAATCTTGAGCCGCTTTGTGGGCAGACAAAACTTTTTTTTTATAAAAAGATGCCCACAAAGCAACAACCCACTTTAGCTTTCCCTGGTCTGAGCAACTTGTACAGTCCTCTTTCTCGTCTGCACCAGTCTTGATGTTGTGACAAATAGCAACTTGGATTAACTAAGGAAAATGTGATATGGTGCTTGCTTAAGGTTGATACTTCGTCATATGCTGGAACTTCAATAAATCTGCCTACAAAGGTAAAAAGCACTTATGAGAAATCTTAGCAGGTCTTATTTAAACCGTATAATTATTGTCTTTATGACATTTCTACTGATAATCCCATTTATGGCTTTTGGATGCCAGGAGAAGGATAAAACAGAGATGCCTGTAAATAGCCCAGGTGATGAAAGAATCAAAAGTGACAACATACTGAGACTAGACACAGGCTTTGATGGCTCACTAGCTTTTGAGCACGTAAAACGTCAGGTAGATTTTGGTCCTCGTTATTCTGGTTCTCAAGCTATTAAGCAGACTCGTGAATATATGAAGTCACAACTGGAAAGTTTTGGCTTGAAAGTAGAGGTCGATGCCTTTACGGCAATCACTCCCAACCCAAAATTCCCAAAGGTAGAGATGGCAAACCTTATTGCTGAGATACCTGGTGAAAAACCTGAAGTAATAGTGATAGGTAGCCACTATGACACAAAATGGTTTCCAGACATACATTTTGTTGGTGCAAACGATGGCGGATCAAGTACTGGAGTACTTCTAGAACTTGCAAGAGTGCTTTCCAAGAATAGGCCAAAATATACGCTATGGCTCACTTTTTTCGATGGTGAGGAAGCAATGAATGGGGTTTGGATGGGGACAGACAACACTTATGGCTCACGCCATATGGTAGATAGGCTACGCAAAGAAGGAAAGATAGGCAGCGTGAAAGCTATGATCCTTCTCGATATGGTAGGAGACAAAGAGCTAGGTATAGTTAGAGACGCAAACTCTGTAAACTGGATGGTCAACACCATCTGGGCAAATGCCACAAAGCTTGGCTACAAGAAGCATTTTCTCGATCTTGGCATGTATATAGAAGACGATCACATTCCTTTCTTGAAAGCTGGTGTTCCTGCTGTTGACCTCATAGATTTCAGCTTTGGCAGTACTGCTTCAAATTGTGGGCCTGGTGGCAGTGGCAACTGTTATTGGCATACAGACCAAGACACGCTCGACAAGATAAGTGCTGAAAGCTTGAAAGTCGTTGGAGATACAGTTTTAGCAAGTCTTCCAGACATTGCAGATCAGATCAGATAGAAAATAATTTGAGAGGTAGAGAGAAAAGTGAAGCACATAGCAATTATTGCAGGCGATGGAATAGGGGTGGATGTAACACGCGAGGCAGTGAAAGTTTTTGAAAGAGCCGAGAAGGTCTATGACTTCAAGTTAGAGATGACTCACTTCGATTGGGGAGCAGAGAAATATCTAACAGAAGGCGTAACAATGCCAGAAGGTTCTTTGGAAATGTTTAAGAATGAGTATGATGCCATATTTGCTGGAGCTTTTGGTGATCCAAGAGTTCCAGATATGAAGCATGCAGCAGACATACTCCTTGGACTACGTTTTGGCTTGGATCTCTACATCAATCTAAGACCTGTCAAGCCTTTACACAATAACCTAATTCCTTTGAAAGGACGTACAACAGCCGATGTTAACTTTGTAGTTTTTAGAGAGAACACGGAAGGGATGTATGTAAATGTTGGAGGGATCTTCAAAAAAGGTACTGCTGAAGAGATAGCTCTTCAAGAAGATGTCAATACTCGTCGAGGGGTTGAAAGAATAATAGTAGCTGCATTTGAGTACGCTAGAAAGCACGGTCGCAAGCGTGTCACTATGGCTGACAAGTCGAATGTTTTGCGTTACGGACACGACCTTTGGCAAAGAACTTTTGCAGAAGTAGCTATGCGTTATCCTGAGATAGAAAATAATACACAGTTTGTTGATGCTACGACAATGTGGATGGTTCTAAAGCCAGATCAATTTGATGTTATTGTGACAAACAACATGTTTGGAGATATCATCACAGATCTAGGAGCTTCGTTGCAAGGTGGGCTTGGTATGGCTGCTTCTGGAAACATTCATCCTGGGAAAGTCTCTCTTTTCGAGCCTGTTCATGGCAGTGCACCAAAGTATGCTGGTAAGAATGTAACCAATCCTATAGGAGCTATTTTGACAGCAGCAATGCTACTTGATTATATAGGCTACAGTGAAGCTGCAAATGGTATAGAGAAGGCAGTGATTGACTGTTTGGCTGTTGGAAAGATGACTCGTGACATAGGTGGAGGTCTATCAACAACCGATATGGGTGACGCTATCTGTGAAGCTATGAAGTAGTATGGTCTTCTATATCTTTTTCATGCTAGTGCTGATATCGGTTCCAGTAATTTTCTATCTTTCAACTAGAGAATATCAATCGTGGGACAAGATAAAAGATAGGTGGTTTAGAGCTGGAATTGATAACAGTCTAGCATTTTCCACTCTTAAGACAGAGCGTGGTGAGGTGGTACAGCTTGATGGTGAGTATGCAGGCTGTGCTATATCTCTTGGGACAGGCGGACGCTCCTCATCGAACAAGCTAGTATCTTTTGTCAAAGTCTTCTATCCAGAAGAACTTGAGAAAGATATGGGTATCCACTCTCCAGAACTCCTGGCCAGTCTGTTTGGTTGCATGGAAACTATTCTCAACCAAGAACAGGATTTTACGCAGCCAGCCTATTTTGTGAGCCAGGATCGGAAGATAAATCCAATTATCTCTGAACAGTTAATAGTTCTCAGCAAAGGGTTTAAGAGGAGCAGGAGAGAATTTGAAGTTAATGGTTCTGGAATAAGGGTAGAGCAAGTTGGTCGATTGGCTGACCCTTCTCAACTTTTTCCTTTGCTTGATGAAATAGTCTCGACCATCTTTTTAATGACAGAAAACAGGCAGCATCTATTAGTTAAGTAAAGCTGCAGTAAGATCTTATACAATTTAGTACTTTTTTAATGAATAGCAACGATTTCACTGGACTTTCTCTTACAGATTCACGCTGGCAGCCTGCAAAAATAGATCTCAAGGCTGCTGACTTGTTGGTATCTAAGTTAGGTATAAACCCGCTTCTGGCTAATGCTCTGGTCTACAGAGGCTTTAGAAGTTGTGAAGAGGCCGAAAGATTTATGAACTCTTCACT
>JAEUQL010000218.1 GCA_016789295.1 Blastocatellia bacterium
TGCGCTGTGTTCACTGCTTCTTTACTGAAGAGCTTGACGATAAACCACGCAAAGCTCTACAGATGAAGACAGACGAGATTGTACGTATTAGCGAGACGTTAGGAGGTAATCTTCCTGTACTCATAGTTGCAGGTGGTGAGCCTTTCACCCGCAAAGACCTTCCAGAAGTAGCAAAGGCTTTCTACAAAAATAACCAACTCGAATCTATCTACTTGATGTCGAATGGGCAGATACAGAAGCGCATACTTCCTGACGTCGAACGTATACTTGAAGAATGTCCAAACTTGAACGTTACCGTTGCTCTTGGAATTGATGGTTTGCAAGAAGACCACGATAAGATAAGACAGAAACCAGGTAGTTGGGTTCGTGCAGTAGACACAGCCAGACAACTACAACAACTCAAAAAGAAGTACTCAAGGCTCGATATTCAGACCTGTACCTGTTTTATGAACAGTAACCAGGACAGGATCTTTGAGTGGTACGATTTTCTTAAATACGATCTCAAGCCAGACAAGATCAATGTCAACTATATTCGTCCACCTTCTGCACGTCCTGAAGAACTCAACATCGATCTGGCTCGCTATCGCAAGCTTGCACACACAATAGATGATGACTCACGCACAGCCGCCATAAAAAATAGCTATTCTGGAACCGCAGGTATATTCAAAGCGGCTATTGATATCTACATGCACGAGCTGATTGCAAAGACAGAGATAGAGAAGAAGGCACAGCTACGCTGCTGGGCTGGAACTGCAGGTGCTGTAATCTATGACGAAGGGACTATATCGAGTTGTGAAAATCTCGATTCTGTGGCCAATCTGAGAGACTATGATTGGAATTTTCAGGCATTCTGGAACTCTGTTGCAATGGCAGAACGTCGCAAAGAAGTCAAGAACGGTTGCTACTGTACACACGAGAGCAACTGCTACTATCCATCACTTGCCTTCAATCCAGGTCATCTGATTCAGATCAAAAAACTTGAACGCCAGATGCGTAACTCGCAAAAAGAACTACAACTTAATCCACAACTAGCATAGAAAAAAAGGGAGGAGCTAAATGCTACCTCCCAAACTACCCCAACTACTTTCTTATTACTCGCATTGCATCTACCAGAAAAGTGGACTTGCGACAGTAGACCGATACAATAGCTTCTGGATCAGTGATTTCTAACCAGAAACTCACTTTTCTTTTAGAATTTCTACTAGATATTAACTTTACCGATCTGAGTGGTAGCAAGGTAAGTGTTGGGTAAGCTTCTGTTAAACTATAGTACTCGATCTTCAACCGACTATTCTTTGGTGCTTTGATAAGCCAAGTATGATAAGCATTAGGTGTAGATAGACCAAGATAGTGGCTTCCAGAAAAGCGTTTGCTGTATTTTGCTAACTCTGAATTGCTTTTGTCTACCTGCCCAAACCAGACTTCACTAGCTAGCCCAAGATCTACATCTACAGGATAAGATACAAGGTCGCTACTACTGTATGCTATAGGGAAAGACTCTGTTCTGATCTCTTTATAAATCTGTTCAATTGAGAGTCCATATATATCTTTCAAATAGGCTGGTTCAGCTAAAACTGGGATAAAAGTCTTGATAGAAGTATCATACAACCCTGTCCAAGGTTTTGGCACAACCTTAAGTGTAAAATAGCTTTGGTTTTTTGAAATGAGTTCTTGAAAAGAGAGTATACTGCCCTTTCTGTAATCTGCTTGAGAGTAGAAAAATACTCCAAATGTAGGATCAAATAGATGCCATTTATTGTCATAGTAAACTTCAGCCATCGCATGACTACTGATAGATGGTAAGTAAGATGTGCCAACATACCTTGTAGCAAGGTCGGCTTTACGACAGAGCATTATAAATATGTATGACATTCCACCACAAATAGCATAACCATCCTTTAGCATTTTTGTAGCTGATCCATCATTACTCTGCATCCTTAGTGAACTAGCAACAAACTTCATTATTGATATAGCTTTTTCTTCTTCTGATAACAGCTTTTTATCAAAAATCTCTTCAAGTTTTGACTGCAAAAAATAGGTGTCTTCATTTCTTGGCAAGAAGAGATCTCTACTACTCGGCTTCATATTACTTTCTGGGTAGCCAACCTCAATATAGCTGTTTGAGCCTCTTAAAATAGCTAGTTCTTTAAGCCAAAATCCAAACAGAAAAGCTAGTACAGTCAGTATTAAGACAGATCTATGGCGATGGAGTATAAACATAAGCCTAACTCTTATTTGATTATTTATTGAAGTTTAACCAGATTCTTGAAAAAGGGTTTAAAGAGAAGGTTTTTACAGAGGAAGATTTTTACAGATTCTTTTTGCTAACTCCGCAAGATGAACAGTATTTCCAGTTGCGATCTAGTGCTTGACCACAGTTAACACATTCACTTTTCAGACTAGTTCTGCAGTAAGGACAATACTTTTGAATCTCGTTTACAGCTTGATTACACTCTGAACATCGATATACAGGAACACGACCAAATAGTAGGTAGGCCAGTAGTCCAAATATGTTTGCAGTAGCCGCTAGTGATGTCCATAGTAAAGCCTTACTGTACCTACCTTGAGAGTCTTGCCAAACATATGTTGGTACAAGTAGTAATAGTAAATAGCAGAGAATCAGTATCACATTACCTATCCAAGTTAAGTACTGTTCATATTCACCTGGTGCACTTACAAAAAGCGTTAGTGAAATTTCACCTGGTTGTGAACTTATATCAGCTTCTCTCTGAAAAGGGTCAAGGCCAAGTGTAGATTTAGTCTTGGTAGATTTTATTTCAGAAATAAGTATATCTTGTGATGCTACAACAACCTCAACATTGGTTGGTAACCAAAGCTGATTTGGGTTAGAAAGATATGTTTGACCAGGAACAGATACTCTTCTTTTGCTATTTGGCGTGTAAGAGACTTCTGCATAGACAAGGGCTTTAACACCAGATCTCAATGCAATCTTCTCTTTCCGCTTCATTACGATCAGGTTGAGAGCATTAACAAAATATTGATTGTCTGTAGAGATAGAACTCTCTTCTCCTATATGGCTTCTCAGTGCTTGAACTTCATTAGCAATTTTTGGCCAAAACTGCTTGGCTTGATCAAAAGCTGCAAGACTATTTTTGTAAGACGTTGCACGATTTTGCCTAACGAGTATTAAATACCAGCAACCGAGTAGCAGTAAGGATAGAAGTATTATAGAAAGAAACTTCCGCATTAACTCTAATGACAAGTCTTTTTCGAGCATATGTCTAAAGTCACGAGATCAAAGTTCTTCACTGCAATTTGGGCAGTAGTGCCAGTTCTTATCTGTTGCAGCACCACAGTTTCTACAGTTATTTTTCAGTAAATAGTTGCATTGTGGGCAGAAACGGTAGTGTTGCGCAACCTTAAAATTGCACCCTGGACAGTGTGTTCCTACAGGTAGCCTGAGTAGCCCAACAAGGGTCAGTCCATAACAGGCTCCTGCTACTGAAAATAGACCTGCAAAATCTACTGCTTTGTTAGCTTTTGCTCCAAACTGTATTGCAATCAACATCTGCAATACAGTTCTCAGGCTTAATGCTTTGAGTAAAATAGAGCTATAAACTACCAATCCTGCTAATGACATAAAAAGAATAAAGACTGCAAGTCCCAGTCTTTTTGTTACTAGATAGACCCAGAATGAGATGGCAAATATTGTTATCAAGGCAAGGAGTTGAGTAGACCTCACAGCTACTCTTATCATATCTTCATAGTGTGTCCATTCAATATGTAAGTAGAAAAATATCAGTGCACGTCGCTGACTGGTGAGAGCTTCAGCATCAAAATAGCTCTCGGCTGAGCCGGTTGCAAGGATAAGTTCTGTCTGTTCTATCTGTTGTAAACTTCCCCAAGTTCTAACGGTTCTATTTTTTAAACTATTATCAGTTTTTGGGAGCCAAAACCAGAGATAGGGATTTACAGAATCCTTTTCGAAAAAGATTATCTCTATATGTGGAACAATTCGACCATTCCCTTGATTTACAAATGTATATGAATGTTCTTCTATTATTTTGTTTACAGTAGTACTTATCTCACTACTTACAGTGATAGAACTAGGATCTTGTAGAACTTTTTGTAAGGGTTGGTGTAGTGTTTCAACAGATTTTTTGAATGCAGGCCACCGATTCTTCAGTAATGGCTGATCTGAAGAAGCTATCTCTGCCACAATGCTCTCTGCACGGCTTCTCAAAGTGACCAGCACGATTGTGGATGTTATCAGGAGAAAAATTCCCGCAATTGCCAAGCAGGCAACACGATAGCTTGATATGACCATTAAGGAGACTTTCTTGCTTTTTGAAAGACAAATCTTGCACTTAGACTAAGAAGGAGTAAAGAAGCAAAGAATATAATAGAAAACTTTATGGCAACAACTCCAAAGATAGAGATGCTTGTCACAGAGATCAAAATAGCAATAAGCCCAATTATTAGTATAGTCGTCTGCAATCTTCTCTGCTCTGGCTTAACCTGTTTTGTGGCCATAGTTTCGAGTTTGTATTTTAATTGTAAGCTAGATTCTACTCTGGTAGCTGCCACAGCTTCACAAAACATCTCGGCAGCCTGCTGATACTCGTTAACCAATCTTGCACAGTTTACGCATCGACGAATATGGTTTTCGAATCGATGCTTTGCAAAATCTGGTAGTTGGTCGCTCAAATAGTCATCAATTAGCTCTTGAAGATTCTGGCAGTCGTTCACTTTGAACTCCCATTCTCTTTCTAAGTTCCTTCAGTGCGTGGAACTTTCTTGATTTCACTGTGCCGACAGAACAGCCCATAAAGTCTGCTATTTGCTGGTTTGTCCAACCTTCTATAAAACTAAGCTCAACTACAAGAAAGTGGTCTTCGGTCAATTCTTGCATCAGGCTCTGAAGGCGATGAAAATCTATCAGGTTTTCAATACTCAACCCTACTGGCACCGCTTCACCATTGGCCATCTCAAGGCTACACGATGGAGGACGGCGCCGAGCTACTTCATTTCTTACAAGATTTAATGCAATTGTATAGAGCCAAGTATTGAACTTTGCTGTAGCCTGATAGCGAGATGCGGCATTGACAACTCTTAAAAAAGTCTCTTGTACAAGGTCTTCAGCAAGCTCTACAGAAGAGAGCCGACGATAGATAAAATTAAGTAACCTATCACGGTACCTACCTACAAGCTCTTGAAAAGCAGACTCATCTCCACGACCAAAGCGCAGCATCAATGTTTCATCAGAAATAGCATTCTCTTTTCTTAGAAGCATCAGCAAAAACAACCTCGTGGTCTTAGTATGCCTTAGTTAAACCAGATTAGTAAGAAATGGTTCAAAAGATCGGAAAACATCTCCACTCTTTTTGCATTTTGACAGCCTTATTTCCACCTGCCAAGTTTCTTTCAAAAGCTGGCCGTGTTCCAGACGCTAGAACTGAAATAGACAAAGAGCTAAATACTGCAAAAGATAAGAGCTATCTTTTCAACTATGCTCAACTTCTTTTTTGGGATGGCCATTTAAATGTTTATGAGCGTAAAGAACAAGAAGCTGTAAGAAAGTTCCAAGAGTGCATTAACTTATGTCAGCAAGTTGGTGATAATAGGTTTGTTCTTTACCCATTGCTGCTGATTTCGCAACTTTACATTGTTGGTGGAGCGAATGAACTAGCTTTTATCAATAGCTTTGAAGGATTAGAAGGAAGTTCCAAGTATAAAATGGCTACTTTCTTGTCCCAATTCTTGCAAAACGCTGGACTTGCGGCTGGAGGACTTAATAAAGTCTATCTCGCAAAAGGGTGTTTAGAAGAAGCGGTAAATACCTGTGAAAAAGAAGGTCTGTGGGGTTATGGATCTGTCCTAAAGGCAAATTTGGCAGCAATTCTTGCACAGCAAGGTGATACACGAAAAGCTATACAACTGATTGAAACAGCTAAAACCGTAGACGTTGGAAAAACACTCGATCCTTCTTCAAAAAGACAACAACTAATGCACATCAGCCTTTACGAAGGTAAAATATACGGGCTTGCTAAAAACTACATTGAGTCAGAAAGATCCTACAGAAACTTCATAAATACTTCTGAAGAGCTTGGCTACAAAAACATTATCAGTACAGCACAAGCTAGAAAAGGATTAGGAGAAGCTTTGCTTGAGCAAGGAAGAAAACCAGAAGCAGCAAAAGAGTTTGATGCAGCAAAAGAAGAGTTTAGAAAAATTCATGAAGGTCTACACCCAAAGAATGACAACAAATTTCTTGACTACTCATTTTCAGGAAAAGACATTGATGAATTGATCAAATTAGTTCAACGTTGATTCACCAAAAACTCTAGGAACACACATTGTACCACCTACACCACTGAAGCTTTGCTTAATTGCAACAGGCTCGTATTTTGTTAGCTTCTCATCAATGATGTCATAGTACATCAAGAAGTGATTCAAGTTGGCCATCT